>JAFAJU010000445.1 GCA_019236035.1 Verrucomicrobiota bacterium
AGTCGGACTGCCTGCTCGAACTGTCCGTCAAGACGGCTGGCGAGTCGCTCTAGTTCGGCGATCTCAATCTGCAATACCCGGCGTGCTTTCTGAATGTAATCCATCTTGGAATCAGGAGTTCAGGAGTCAGGAGTTCAGGAGTTACAGGAGTTCAGGAGTCAGTCTCAGGCTTGCAGTAAAGTATTCATCATTGTTCACCATCGATTCAAGCTGCGCGCATCCCGTTTTTTTTCTTGGCTGCCGCAGGCTTCCGGCTCTTTACCTCCTGCAACTCCTGAACTCCTGACTCCTGAACTCCTGGCTTGGTTTCAAGCAGCCCCGTCAACACTCTTATGTTCTCCACATCTTCCTTGAGATCGTCGCCTTTCGGGGTCTCGAGCACCTTCGGAATCGCACCAAACTCTCCCGACCGCATGATCTCCGAAAATGGCGCCAGCCCGATTTTGCCTTTACCAATGTGTTCATGACGATCCACGCGGGATCCCAGTGCCGTTTTGGAATCATTCAGGTGCCAGGCGGCGAGGCGATCGCGTCCGATGATCCGGTCGAAGGTCCGCATTGTTTCCCAAAAACCCTTGGGAGTAGAAATATCGAACCCGGCCTCGAACAGATGCGCTGTATCCAGGCAAGTGGTGAGGCGTTCAGGAAACTGGGAGCGCTCGATAATCGTCGCGAGATGCTCGAAAGTATGACCAAGACAACTCCCTTGGCCGGCAGTGATTTCGAGGGCAATCCTGCATTTGCCGGCTGCAAGCGAGGCAAAGCTCGAATCAAGCGACGACGCAGTCCGGATCAATCCGGCTTCTTCTCCATCGCCCATGTGCGCTCCGGGATGCAACACAAGAAATGGAAGCCCGAGCTGGTCTGCGCGAGCCAGCTCATCGCGCAAAGCGCGGATCGATTTTTCCAAAAATTCCGGGTTCTTCGCCCCGGGATTGATCAGGTAACTGGTGTGTCCGAAGACGATCCTGGGTCTGTCCGGACACTTATGATAAGCGATCAAATCGGCGTCGGAAAAAGCTTTGGCAAACCACTGCATGTTATTCTTGACGAAGATCTGAATCGCAGTGCATCCGATCGAATGACCGCGCTCGAGCGCTTTAGCAGGGCCGCCGGAGATCGACATGTGTGCCCCGAGCAAAGGAGAAGATGGCTTATCCGCTACAGGTTTGCGGCGTTGTCCAGTTCCGGTCTTCAGAGGCATGTCAATCCGACAGCATCTACCGCGGTGACGGTGAAATCAATTGCCAGATCGGGTCTTGAATCGTGCCAATTCCGCGAAGACGTCTGTTGCCGCCGTCTACATTTCCGGAAAAGTCGACAATTCCACCCTGCAATAGAAGGGTGCCGCTGAGTTGTGCGGCGTGGGAACCGGAGACAAGTTGCAAGTCAATCAATCGAAGCGAACCCGGATCCAAGCGAAACCTCAGAGTCAAGTCTAAAGGTTCACGAAACCCAAAAGGCTCGAGGCGATTCATTAAATGTGCAAAAAACTTCGACCCGCTTACTCGTGCTTCGAACACACTGATCGTTCCGCTGACGGCGAGATCGGCCCCCCTGCGCACAAGGAAATCGCCGGACCCTTGATCGAAAGGGATTTCTGATCCATCAAAATCATAGGTGAATCGATTCGAGGCATCGATTCGGAAGTGCAGATCATTTGTAGCCCCGGTCTTAACCTGAATCGTGCCGCTGGCATGAACGGTGGGAGGATCAGTGAAATGAAAGGGTTGGAGGATTCTTCCGATCGAGGGATCAAGCCAACCGGCCACTACACCCGGGTATAGATTCGCCGCGATGTCCTCGATGGTCACTTGATCACGACCAAAATCGTAGGCGAACCTACCTGTTCCATTGCCCTCATCCCTGATCACCCGGACCTGATCGCAGCGAATGATATTATCCTGGAGACGGAAATTCGCTGAGGCAGAGTTCACGTGAGCGCCGCGGAATTTGGTTTTTCCCAACCAGACTTGCCCAGTCCCGGATATTTTAGCGAATTCAGGTGCTGCGCCCGAAAGAGTGGCTTGAATCACCGGTGACGTCTCAAATTCCCAATCGGCCAGTGCCCGCTGTACTCTGGCCGGGCAGAGCGGCATCAGCTCCGTCGGATTCAACGCAGAGTTAATCCGCATGCGAAAATTTCCGGGGAGATTCAGCACATCCGCAGATAGTGTTCCTGAGCGGTGCGTCAGCTGCGCGTTGGAAATCATCCAGCGCTCCCCAGAGTTTGAGAACTCGGCTTTCATGCTCTGAAACTTCACGCTCTTAACGGAGAACTGTTCGAAATTCAGCTTGCCCAGAAAACGCAAATGACCGTCCGGCTGCGCCACCCCGCTCAATTCGATTTCCGGCGGAGCATCGAATTTAAGATCTTTCGCCCACGTGAATCGAGGATCGTCGGCGAGCAGTTCGGCCAGATTCAATCCACTGCGGATCTGAAAATTTTTCTCGCCGGTGCCAAGGTTCCAGTTCCCCGTGGCAAATAATTCCCCATGCGCATCCCGGATGAAGAGTTTCTGGATGTCGAACCTCTGGTTTTCGAGCGCGAACTGGCAATCCAGATTTCGCAGCTGATAGTTCATTCGCTTAAGAGTTTGGGCGAACAAACGCCCCCCCTGCAGTCGAAGCGAAGAAGGGTTCGCGAGATCAACTTGGAATGTGAAGTTGAGCTGTGGCGGTTCTCCTGAAAAATGGAGCGTTTCAATCTCCCGGATCAAAGCCTGGAGAAAGGTCTCTTGAGGTTTCTGCTCCGGACGAGTAGCAGGCTCGGAAGCTTGAGCGATGATGAAATCTGCAGGATTAACCAGTGTACCCGATGCCTGTAGTTGAACTCCGAAGATTACGCCCGAAGCTTGGCGCACTTCGATGCGCCCCGGAAAAAAGTAGATTCTAGATTGAAATCCGGTGACCTGTATCCGTCCGGCCCTTGGATATGACGGATCGATCGGTATCGATATTTTTGCGTCGCGTAAATCGACGGCATTAAGTGCCGGTTCTTGCTGGAACAAGTTAGCGTAGTTGATATCCAGGGAGAGATCGCTGATTTGCGCGAGGACGGTCTGTCGGCGATCGCTCCCATAGATCTCAAGGTTCTTTGCCACCAGGCCCCGGAACGGATCCAACGTGAGTCGGCTGACTCGGATTTCCAGGCCGAATCTATGAAATTCCTTGGCCAGCAAAGCGCGCCAATGTTGTCCAAATCCCTGATGGTAGAAATAGTAGGCGATCCAGAAGAGAAGCAGAGTGGTCGAAACCAGGGTCAGCCACTTAAAAATTTGGATTGGGCGAGGCATCAGACTCAGCAACGGCGTCCGGAAAACTTGCAAACTTTAATCGGAATTCACCGATCAGCAATGACTGGGCTGAAATATTTACGATTTGTCTTCACAATCGGCACAACTCATGCTGTGTATAGAGCTCCGATGATTCAACCGAACTGTCGGGCAAGATTTACCGCGGAAGACTTCAATTTTGTTGTTCGAACACTTGCAAAAAGCCCGGGCAACGAAGTCAGTTTAGTCCAGCTATTAACCGATCTCGAAACCAGGGACCAGATTTTGGACCATGACGAGCTGGTTCGAGCCGTACTCGAAAGACCGGGCAACCTGACCATTTCGTCGCAGTTTTACTTTTACATTTTGGCTCGGCTCGTCTTGAAACGCTCGGGGATAGACGACCGCACGTTGACAGATTATGTCGCTGCCTTGCTGGAGAAATTTTCACAGATTCGGCAACTGCATGCGCCGATCGAAAATGTAGAAACGCGGTATCTGTCTGACCTTTTGCTCGCGCTGAAAACAGCTTCTCCATACCAGACATTTCTGATCAGGGCCCACGTAGGCAACTACGCCCTGTTCATCAGCGGTATTTTCTATGAAAACATCGAGAGCCGCAGGCAGCGGGGTGCCCCGAGTTGCTCGTTCTATGAAGATATGGGCCGGGCGAATTTTCACGCTGTGGCAACCCATGATGTCGCTCGCAGATATGAGTTGAGTGGCCTTTTCCAGAAATTGGCGAATCACTTTCATGAGTGCCGAATCGCGTTAAATCGCTTAGCAGACGAGTTCGTCAATCTGGGAGACAACAGTTTCATTCCAACTTTCATATGACCAAGACGCTTTTCAGCGAAGTTCAGCGGCTGTTTGAACGAACCTACGCGTCGGTGGGAATTAATCTCGAGGAATGCCTGATTGGCCGGTCCCGTTGCTCGCAGTTAACGAGTTTAGCCGGAGCATCCGCCCGAGAATTGAGCGATCTAGCCCGGACTTTTTTGCGAACGGCAGACGATCGCTTGTATGTGGGAATCTACTATTCCAACTGGTTGATCGAACAACTCGAAAACCATGACCCGCGCAGCGGCTTATCGAACCGTAACATTCGGTCGCTAATCATGTTTGTGGAAGAGATCAACCACGCGCTCCACGCCGCGCTGCAATTCAAGGCCGGCCTGCGCCGGATCGATAGCGAAGATTTTGCGCGTAACCTCGAACTGCAAGGTATGGTCGATACCTATCTGGTGCTTTTGCTTTTCGTAGCGTTTTTTCGAAAGGCGCAACGAGTCTCGCGAACGGACCGACGATGGCTACGATTCCATTTGTTTGAATCTCGCGCACCGGACGCTTTCCGGGACGAGAATCTGCGTGCGCGTTATCTGGAGACAGGAGAACTGGCCTCAAGCTACACGCACTACCTGGATACGTTGAACGGTGCGCGTCGCCTCGAAGAGATTCGAAATTTCCACTCACTGACCTACGACGCCAAGAAACGACACATCCTGGCCTTGATGAATCGCCCGCGATCGTCCGAATCGGGAGATTAAAGTCCGGCGCTGGTCACGTTCGTGCCGGTAGGGCGCGATTGTGGCACGGGCGTCCCGCCCGTGATTTTTGCCGACCCACGGGCGAGACGCCCGTGTTACAATCGTGCGGGAGCGCGCCCCTGCCGATCGCAACGCTCCTTGCATTTTTTCCCAATGCGGTTTGACGTCCACCCTGTCTTTTAACTACAACGCGAGACGGAAATGAAGATCTGGATCAACCGCGCAGGTCAAAATCTTGGAACATTCACCTTAGAAGAAGTTCAGCGAGGCTTGGATCAGGGTCGGTTTGTCTCAACCGATCTCGGCTGGCAGGAAGGGATGGAAACGTGGAAGCCGCTTGCGGAGTTTCCGGGTCTGCGGATGCCGCAGTCGGAGGTGGCGCCTCCCTCTCTCGCGCCGGTCCCTCCAACCTCGCCGGATACCCCTCCACCGTTGGCTGAACAAACCTTGGCGACAGTCGAGGGCGAAGAGGACGGCCCGGCATGGGAACGGCGACGGGAACTTGGGTTGTTCAAAGCGCTGACGCAGACTTGGAAGGAGATACTCTTTAACCCGACCGCCAGCTTCGCTCGGATGAAATCCAGTGGCGGATTCACGGCGCCTTTTCTATTCAACCTCACGATGGTGCTGATCTGGGCGTTTTTCACTTTGATCTATCGGCTGCTTTTGACCGGGGTGTTCGCGGCCGCCGCGAGTTCCATGCACAATGAATCCAACTACATGGCGGGTATTGGTGCGGGAACGTCGATGCTCGCAATCATCGTGATTTTCGTGATGGCGATCCCGCTGATCGTTGCCTTCAACTTCGTCAGCGCCGGCATTACGCATCTATGTCTTGCCCTGTTTAAAGGAACCTCCAAAAACTACGAAGCAACCTATCGGGTGATGTGCTACGCCTACAGCGCTTGGGTTTTCGCCCTGGTACCGTGCGCCGGCGGAATTGTAGCGGGTCTCTGGGCACTGGTTTCTTCCATCATCGGTTTATCGAAAGTGCATAAGACTGAAGGCTGGCGAGCTGCTGTCGGGGTCCTGCTCCCGGTCTTTGTATGCGTAGGGCTAGTCGTGGCTATATACGTCGCGATTTTCGCCGCTATCCTTTCGTCCGTCCGCAATGCAAATACTTAGGCAAAAACTAGGAATCTGCCTGCGACCATTGGCTCCAAAAGAGACCGACTTTGAGTTCCTTTTTTTAGTTGTATCGTCCGTGGCAGGGGCGAGTTGCTTTGTCTGGCTGGCTTTTGGACTGCCCTGGCCCGGATGCGCGTTTCGCCATTTGACCGGTTTACCTTGCCCAACCTGTGGTGCAACGCGGTCTGCGTTGTCGTTGGCGCACGGAGATCTTGGCACCGCCTGGCATCGCAACCCATTAATGGTTGTTTGCTATGCCGGAGCTTGCGTCCTAAACCTCTATTGCGTTGGCGTTTTGCTCTTCGGTTTTCCGAGAGTGCGCGTGGCCAGTGTGCCGTTAAAGGTCAAACGTTGCTTGTGTCTGCTCATATTTGTCGCCATCGCGGCCAACTGGGTTTACCTCCTCGCAAACCGCTGAGCGCCACGCGCGAGTCACTGAAAACGGGGGACTGACACTGTTTTGCTCGGCACAATATAAATCGATTCCCTCGATCCCATAGCGCCGCATAGTTTCCAGAGCTATATCGGGACGATTGCAATCGCGACTCAGGTGGCCGAGCACAACCCGCCGGAGCTGATGTCCCGCGACGGCGGCCACCAATCTCGCAGCGGACTCGTTTGAGAGATGGCCATGCCTGGATAATATCCGCTGTTTCACCGACCAGGGGCGTTTGCGGTCCTCCTGCAACATCCGCTCGTCGTGATTCGTCTCGATGAACAGCGTGTGTACCTGTCGGATCCGCTCCAAGGCGAGTTTCGGTGCATAACCGAGATCCATCAGGACTCCAATGGATCCCTCACCTTCTGTGAACACGAACGCGCTTGGTTCAACTGCATCGTGGGGCACATAAAAACTCTGTATCTCAATATCCTTCACCGCAAAAGCCCGACCGGTCTGGAACAGATTCCACCCTGAAAAATCGGCGAGGAATCCCCGGCGCAATATTTCCGCCGTCAGCGGATTTGTGTAGATCGGGATCCCGAACCGGCGACAAAAAATCTCCAGGCCAGCTACATGATCACTGTGTTCGTGCGTAATTAGAATGGCGTCCAAAGTTTCCGGACGGACCCCTATCGTCTCAAGGCGCCGCGCGATCTGGCGCGCGCTAAATCCGGCGTCCACCAGAAGCCGGCATTGGTCGGTGGCGATGAGCGAACAGTTACCAGCGCTGCCACTGCCAAGGACCGTCAAACTGAGCACCTGGGTATTAAAGCGCACTCTAGTTCGGATGCCAACCAGATTGGGATCTACCCCTGAAAAAACCTCTTGCCTTCCTCGCCGTTCCTCTGGAATTTTCGGCAGCCAACAAGGATACTGATGGACTCAGCGATAGGGACTGATCTCTGCCATAGGTTCAAGGTCAGGACTTGTGAGCCGATACTCAGAGAGATTTATCTTCCGCTGACACCCCCTGATATGAACCGCTATATAACCTATCTCTTCATGGGCGCACCCGGCAGTGGCAAAGGGACGCAAGGTAAAGTGCTCGGAACGGTCCCTCGATTTTTCCATTGCGCTTGCGGCGACGTGTTCCGCTCCCTCGATCTGCGAACACCCATGGGACAGAAATTTGTAGAGTATTCGAGCAAGGGGATGCTTGTCCCGGACGACCTGACGGTAGAACTTTGGCGGACAAAGATCGAAGCGCAGGTGCTGGAGGCCGAATTTAAGCCGGATATCGACGCGCTGGTGCTCGACGGCATTCCAAGAAATGTCAACCAGGCGAAACTCATGGAGAAATTGATTGATGTAAGACAGGTATTTCACCTCTCATGCCCCAATCGGGAAGAGCTCGTCCGCCGCCTGCGGAAACGCGCCATCAAAGACAATCGGTTCGATGATGCCAACGAGGAGGTGATACGAAAACGTCTCGCCACTTATGAAGCTGAGACCAAGCCGGTGCTGAATTTTTACTCCGACCGGGTGACCGTTGTCGATGCGTTGCAACCGCCGGTGAAGGTGCTCCAGGATATCCTGGGAGTGATTTGGAATACACGTGATGGAGTGATGACCTTTAACGCTTGACCGGTTCCAACAAACGGGAGATTCCTGGCGCTCCGGTTCAGCCCCACAGTCGAGCGGGGAAAGCGGCTTCATTCGATGAGCAATAAGCCTCGGGTTTTATTCATGGGAAGCGGCGAGATCGGGCTCCCGACCTTGCAATGGCTTGCGAACTCGCCGCTGATAAACCTCGTAGGCGTCGTGACGCAACCAGACAAACCTGTCGGGCGTTCGCAGGTCGTGACGGCGCCACCACCAAAGAGATTAGCCATAGGGCTCAATTTGCCTGTTCTACAGCCGCTCAAAATACGCCGGGCCGAAGAACTGGATCGGATAAGGGAGCTTTCGCCGGACCTTATTATCGTCATGGCGTACGGTCAGATTTTACCAAAAGCACTTCTGGAGATGCCGAGGATCGCGTGTTTGAATTTGCATGCATCGATTTTGCCCAGACACCGAGGTGCCGCCCCCATCCAGGCCGCTATCCTCGCGGGTGATCAGGTCACCGGGATAACGGTCATGTATATGTCGGAAGGCCTGGACACCGGGGACATATTACTTAAAAGATCGGTCCGGATCCACCGACGGGAAACTGCCGGTTCCCTGCACGATCGGCTGGCTAATCTTGCATTTGAGGCGCTCCCGCTGGCGTTAGATCTCATTCTAGACGGGAAAGCGTCCAGGATTGTGCAGGAAGAGTCGGAGGCGAGCTATGCGCCCAAACTCGACAGTGAGTCAGGGAAAATCGATTGGTCGGACGATTGTTGGCGCTTGGATCGACTCGTTCGAGCAATGAATCCGTGGCCGAGCGCCTTTACGCTTGTGCAAACTGCTGTCGACACAACCAGGAGGCTCAAGGTTCACCGCGTTTTACCGTTCCATCGTTACACCGGTAAACCCGGTGTCGTAGGTCGGATCGGAAACCGCGGCATCGTGGTCGGTTGTGGAAGTGGGGCACTTATGTTGCTAGAGGTTCAGCTGGAGGGCAAGCGCAGGATGGCGGCGACTGAATTTGCGCGCGGGTTCGCTCTTCCGGCCGGGACCGTGTTGGGAAGATGACGTTCTAGTTACTTGCGGCCAAGCCGACTCAAGATGAGTATCCCTGGTTTCACCATGGGCGAGCAAAGCAGTTATTTGACAGGAGACCTTGCCGAAATTCTGTCTGGTCCTTTTCAGCGGCGGTTATGCGTAGTTTTGCGTCAAGACGAGAATAGCCAGCGTTGGTTCGTCGCGGTTTACTATCCGTCCGCAAATTGCTTTATTCATACTTATCTGACGGCTGCACAGTTAAAAGTCATTGGCCACATGGCGGAAACATCAGGGTAACGCCGACCAGTCACCTGCTGGGCGTTGTGGCATGGGCGTCTCGCCCGTGATCTTCGTCGACGCACGGGCAGGATGCCATGTCACCATCAGCCATCGCCCCCCTGAAACCACCCATTTTAGCTGACCTATCTCTTTCACTCTTCCTTTCGCGTCATTTAGCGTCTTTCGCGGGCCATTCCTCAGGTGCCCGCGTCGCGCGTCCAACAAAGGTTATGGTTGGGCAACGCTGCTTCGCTTAGGCGCCTCAGTGGGCGCGACCTCAGGTGTCATCGCCACAGACACAGTTTGGCCAATTCGGAGCGGCACAGGAGGCGTCCCCAACGGCTCGATGCGGACCGCAAATCGTTGGGGAAGACGAACCCAATCGACGGTTTGGCTAATCTCCGGCAACAAGTTTGTCGAATCGCTACCCGACCCATCCGCTACGTAGACACCCCAACCAATGCTCCGGACCACACCCTGAAATGGTTGGTTACCGTAGCCCATCAGCGTCATGTTAGCCTTCTGTCCGACTTCGATATGCGGCAGTTGCGTTTCCTTGAAATAGGCGGCAATCCAGAACGAACTTGAATCGACCACCGCCATCAGCTGTTTTCCGGCATCGACGTAAGTGCCCACGCTCGTATTAAAATTCGTGATATACCCGTTTACGGGTGCGAAGACCTTTGTGTAGCTGAGGTTTAACCTTGCTGTTTCCAGGTTTGCTTTAGCCGAGATCAACTGCGCTTGCGCGGCCGCAAAGTTGTCCTGAGCATTCTGAAAATCCTGTTGCGCTACGACATGTCTGTTATAGAGATCGGTCTGGCGAGTGAGGTTTTGCTGCTGCTCCTTCAAGTTTGCTTCAGCGTTGAGAACCTGCCCAGAGGCCACATTCAAGGTTGCTTCGAAATCGGCGGGATCGATCTCAAACAATAGGTCCCCGGTTTTCACTACCTGGTTGTCGTGGACCGCGACTTGGATAATCGGGCCGGAAATCCGCGGCGCAATCCCCACGATATTCGCGCGGACCTGGGAGTCGCGGGTCCATGGATTTTGGATATACCGCTGATAAAGGGACCACGCGGCCCAACCCGCCAGACAAACAACGACCAGCGTGATCAGAAAATTAAAGATCCTCGCCTTCATGGTAAAAAGATGAATCCGATGACGCTGCTGAACAGAATAACCAGGGCAAGGAAAAACAGGGGAAGATGCCAGATGTGACGTGACAGACCGGTGTGTTCCATACCGGCCATAACAAGCCAGGCTGCCAGAAAGCCCAACAGGCTAACAACGAATATCCAAGGAAAAAGCAGGTCCAAAAACCTGAGCTCAGGCCGATTCAACCCTTCTAAAACGCTCATCAACCAGACCACGAGTCGGAAGCTAGCAGAATTCCCAGACTGGGACAACGGCCGGGATGCGGGTTTGCGCCGGTAGGGGCGCACATGCTAGCCGCCAGACGCCGCGCGTAGATAGCCACACGAGAAAAAGCGGCTGACCTAGTTTCCTCAAGCCGGATGTGGCTCAGCTAGGGGCGCAGGTTCATGCCGGCGTTGTTGGAACCGGTCGAGATAGAGATAAATGATGGGTGTGGTATACAGCGTCAACAGTTGCGATACGGCCAGGCCGCCAATGATCGCCACTCCCAGGGGTTGACGGATTTCGGAGCCGTCTCCCTGGCCAATGGCAATCGGAATCGCCCCGAACATAGCGGCCAAAGTGGTCATCATAATCGGACGAAAGCGAACAATACAGGCTTGGTAAATTGCTTCGGCTGCTGAGAGATTTTGGTCCCGTTCAGCCTCAAGTGCGAAATCGACCATCATAATGGCGTTCTTTTTCATGATGCCGATCAATAGGATGATCCCTATGATCGA
>JAFAJU010000495.1 GCA_019236035.1 Verrucomicrobiota bacterium
CATCCAGAATCGCGGCCTCATGTAAATCGATTGGAATTCCAAGATAAAACTGGCGCAAGAGAAAAATTCCAAAGGCATTAAACGTTACCGGTATAATCAGTCCGCCATAGGTGTTTACCATGCCCATCTTCTGAACCAGTATAAACAGAGGAACTATGATCACTTGCAACGAAACCAGGAATGTAGAGAAGATGGCGAGAAAAATGGTTTCTCTGCCAGGGAATTTAAGCCGCGCGAATGCAAACCCGGCCATCGAATGCAGAAGCAGCGCAACGACCGTAATCGTACCCGCGACAAAAAATGTATTGAGAATGTATCGCAGGAACGGCAACTCTGTAAAAACGTACCGGTAATTGTCTAGCGTCGGATGCTTAGGAATCAGGCTCGAATTGAATATTTCTCCGGGCTCCTTCACCGAGGCCGATAGCATCCAGATGAGCGGCGACGCAGTTAACATCGCCAGCACGGCTGTCCCAACGATCAGCATCCATCGACTCAAGCGAATACTGGATGTTCCTGTTTCATTCATAACCTGCTAAGTCAGATGGAAACGACCTCCCCTCGTCGCGGCAAACATGATCAACGTCAGCACCAGCAAAATCACCACCAGAAACGAAGCCATAGCCGCTGCGTACCCGTAGTTATTAAATTTGAAAGCCTGCTCGTAGATATAAAAAACAGCAAGCGAAGTAGAATTAGCCGGTCCACCATTCGTCATAACGTAAATGATATCGAATGCCTGGGACCCGGAAACAGCAGAGACGGTAGAAACCAAAAGGACGAAGAAACTCGTCGGGCGCAGCAGGGGCAGCGTGATTCTGGTAAACATAGTCCAAGACTTGGCGCCATCGATTTGAGCTGCTTCGTAGTACTCTCTGGGGATCTCCTGCAACCCGGATAAAAATATAACCATATAGTACCCCATAAGGAACCAGATCGTAATCACGAGGACAGCCGCCAACGCAAACCGCGGATCACCTAGCCACGCCTGGCCCGGAATTCCGATCATCTCCAATACGCGATTAACGAACCCGATCTTGTCGATGAGAAGCACTTTCCAGACGAGGGCGATGACGACCAGGCTGACAACGTACGGCATAAAAAACAGACTCCTCCAGACTCCAATGAGCGGGATCCGTTGTCTCACCAACAAGGCAAGCCCGAGCCCGCTCACATAGAGACCCGGCACGAGGCAAAGCACATACACGATGGTTACCCAGAGGCTTCCAAGGAACAACGGATCCCGGAACATCCGATAGTAATTGGCGAGCCCGATAAACTTATACCCCCCGAATCCGTCCACGCTGAAGAAGCCAAGGCTCAACGCCAGCACCATCGGAATCGCCACAAATATCAGGAGCCCGATCGTGTCCGGCAGAATGAAAAGCCACGCGGCAAGCGCTTCCTTGCGCGACCGCGTCCAGAACAGTCCATGTTTCTTTTGCACCGGCATCCGCCCAGACTTTCGATTTCTACGCCGGGCTCGCGTCTAACCAACCCGGCATGAACCGGCCCTGCTCATCAAAGCATGGGTGCGCCTGAATACCCGGCAAGGAAACTATCAATCAACTGAGCCCCCTGCTCCGCTGTCTGTTTAGGATCTGCTCCGTTCAATTGGGAGGCCTGGATCGAATCCGAGACCGCCTTGTAGACCTCCGGTGCCAGACGCGGTTCCCCTCTGCCAGTTGGGAAAATGACATCCTTAAACATCTTCATCGCGGCACTGTCGTATCCCCCGGCGGCAGTTGCCTTATCCAAGGCAGACTTACGTGGTGAAACATCGCTCTTGGCCTTAATGCACCAGTCGACCACTCTCTGGATGGAGTCCTGCTGCATCGATCCGAGCGCCCAGACACAGAATTTCGCTGCCTCCTCCGGATTCGGGCCCTTTGCGTTGGCAACAAAAGCCCATCCCCCCAAGTCGCTACTCGGTTGACCACCGGGCGGGAGTGGTAACGGAAAAACGCCGTACTGAAAGTCTTTTGCGTTCTCGCGCAGAGCACTTATACCCCAAATCCCAACATTTTGGATGGCACAGTATCCCGCAGCCAAGTTGGCGACAACGTCCCAGACGCCGCCACCCAGGAAATTGCGCGAGGCAACGTTCTGCTTGATGGAATCTTGCCAGAATTTGAGCGCCTGGACAGTACCAGGAGAATTAAACGCGCTCTTCTTTCCATCCGGCGCTACTATATCGCCGCCCCCCTGCCACATGAATGGATACCAGGTAAATGTCTGATAGTAACCGGGCGTCGTCTCGAATAGACAACCAAATCGATTCCCCTTAGTTAACTTGTGCGCAAGCTCAAGGAGCTCGTCCCAGGTTTTCGGGACGTCCTTTTCGGAAAGCCCTGCCTCTTCGAACGCCTTGACGCTGTAAAACATCCCCATCGGTTCGACTTCCATCGGGAGTCCGTAGATCTTGCCCTCCACTTCCCGAGTTCTCATCACGTTCGGGAAAAAGTCCTTTTTCGCTTCTTCGTCCATGTAAGGAGTTAGGTCGGTCAGCACACCGCCATTTGCGTAACGCAAAAAATCCCCCGGACTGATAATGAAGATGTCGGGTCCATGGCCGGAAGCAAAAGCGGTCTGCAGCTTCGAGCCGTTCATATAGTCATTGTTCGGCACATACTGAAGCTCCACTTTGACATCGTGCGTTGCGTTCCAACCCGCGACGCAATCTTCAAACCATTTGCTCTGACTCGCTACCCCGCCGCGCGGCGCGTAAAACTGCCAGAATGAAAGGGTCTTGGTCGCCGCCGCCCTTGCGGTGTGAATGAAAAATGGGGCAAATACCGACGATACCGCCGCGGCAGCAGCAATTTTACCGCCCGTTTTAAGTAACTCCCTGCGGGTAACTCCCGCCGCCACATCAGCCAACTGGTCTGAGCTGTTATTTTCCAACTTCGTCTCCGCCATAATGGGTCCTTGTTTCGAAGGTTACCCCCCAGGCGAGTTCATTTCTCGAGTTCGCGCCCAGCCATCGCCTATGCCCTTCAAACGTGCGCGGTAAACCACGCACGCTCAAGAGGCATTACGCGACTTCAGCAGAGCAATGCGGATGTCCGGGGGGTATCCAATCCAAATTCTGGTTTGCAATCGATTACAGCCTAAGATATCACCGTGTCAGGGTCAAGCGTTACAGCCTCCCCCGCGCAACTATGACTTTCAGTGATCTGGCCAAGCAGCTGAATGTTAGTACTGCCACGGTCTCTCGGGCGTTGAGTCGTCCCGAGACCGTCGCACCGGCCACCAGAGAACGCGTTCTCGAAGTCGTCCGGCGTTCCGGTTATCAAATGAACGCGATCGCCAGGTCGCTGCGCACGCAATCGACGCGGACAATTGGCATTATCGTGTCAGATATTCGAAATCCCTTCTTTTCCGCCATTGTAAAGGCCGTCGAAGACGTCGCCAGAACCAATGGTTATTCTGTCTTGATCTGCAATGCCGACGAAGACGGCCGGAACGAAGAAGTGGCGCTACAGCTTTTGATCGAACGCCAGGTTTCCGGTCTGATTCATTGTTCGGCCGGAGCGAATCTCAATCTGCTCCGAATCCTGCAGAAGAAATCGATTCCCCTGGTCGACCTGGATCGCCAGTCGGGACTCGAAAACGTCGATACAGTAGTACTCGACAATCAACTGGGCGCAGCCCTGGCCACCCGGCATTTGGTGGATCTCGGTCACAAACGCGTCGCCATCATCTCTGGCCCGAAACATTTGTCCAATGCGCGCACGCGACTCGACGGCTTCCGCAAAACGCTGAGATCGGCACACATTATCAGCCAGAAAAAGTACACCGAGTTCGGCGATTTCCGTGAACAATCTGGACGGGACGCTGCCGAACGGCTTTTGGCTTTGCCGACCCCGCCGAGCGCCATCTTTGTGGCCAACAATGAGATGATGGCCGGTGCGCTCTTTGCGATCCGGCAACGGCGGATAAAAGTTCCGCGTGACCTTTCGCTGGTCGGCTTTGATGATGCGCGCTGGGCACAATATTCCGATCCACCCTTAACCGTGGTATCGCAGCCGACCGAGGCCATGGGAAAAAAGGCCGCCGAATTGCTTTTGGGACGTCTGCAAGGTGAGAAGCTGGCCAATACGATCGTGTTCGAACCACAGCTCGTGGTTCGCCGCTCGACCGCACCCCCCAAGCGAAAGTAGCATAGGCTTCCAGCCCGTATTATCGCCCGCGAAATACGCCAAAGGACGCGAAAATTTAGATAAGGGCTGAAAGGGAATCCTCTTCATCTCAAAGACTTTTTTCGCGTTGCTTGGCGTGTTTCGCGGGCGATCTAATACAGGCTGGAAACCTATGCTACTTTTTTCGCGTCCTTTGGCGTATTTCGCGGGCGATCTAATACAGGCTGGAAGCCTATGCTACTTTTTCGCGTTCTTTGGCGTGTTTCGCGGGCGATCCAAATCTCTGAGGGTTGCCAACGCGGTTAACAGTCCTTCCTTCCGCCGTTGCACGGGCCCGCTCGGCCAGCCGAACTCAGCATCCTCGTGCTCAATACTGACGAATCCGTTATAGCCCGTTTCCCGATTCAGGTAGTTCAGGAATAGGCCCCAGTCCATTTCACCCCGGCCAGGTAATCGGTACTCCCACCAGTTCCCGCAATAGCCAAAGTCCTGAACACGTTCCCGGAACAACTTCGTGTCCTTGGCGTGCAGCAGAAAGAGTCGGTTTCCGAATTCGTGGACAGCCGGGCTCGGATCAATTCCCTGCCAAAGCAGATGCGACGGGTCGAACTCGAGGCCGACCTGAGAAGATTTGACCAGTGAAAATAGCTTGCGCCATCCCTGCGGAGTAGTCGCAACGTAGTTCTTGTGCCTTCCCGGCCAATTCTCGATCAGGATCTTAGTTCCGGCCGGGTTGCCGGCAGCTACCGTTTCGAGCAACTCGGCAATATCATGATAGTTTTCATCCTCGGAAATTGTTTCATTGCGGCCAGGGAAAACCACCAGTGCCGGTACCTCCGCCTCTGAGGCTTCGGTGAAACCTCTCCTGACCAAGTCGCGAACCCGGTTGCGTTCGCCGGCGTTATGATCGAGCAGGTTACCAAAAACTGTGAGAGCGCATACTTCCAACCCGGCGCTCCGCACAATTTCGACAGCGCCCGCCGTATTAACCGGGTCATGAATATGTCGCGCGACATCAATCTCCAGGCCGTCAAAGCCTGCTTGCTTCGCCCATTCGGCCACCTCCGCAAGCGGCAAATCGCCGAACACCGCTGTATAAAACGCAAACTTCATAGATCTTGTTTCGTTGTTGTCATCCTAGGGCTTCGCCCTAGGCTGGAGTTTGGACATTTTGGGAGGGTTT
>JAFAJU010000561.1 GCA_019236035.1 Verrucomicrobiota bacterium
AGATCCATCATTTCCGCGAATGGATCAGCGAAACCGGACCTGAGACCGAAACAAAATGGGAGGTCAGTATCTAGTGTACCGTCTCCTAAATCCCTTGGGCTTCGCCGCAGGTCAGGTGGCTGTTTTTCAAGGCGCGAGCGACGCGCATATCTAGATCGATACGTAAGGAGCGAGCAACGCGGAAAAACAGCCAACCGGCCGCGGCCCGGAGGGTTGCGTTGAAAATGGGCCGGCGGCTGCGTTGCTCGTCAGTTACGTACCGCTTCAGATATGCGCCCTCCTCGCGCCTTGTCGGCGGCCCATTTTGAACGCAACGAAACCCATGGGATTTAGGAGACGGTACACTAGGGATTTGTGAGCGCTGCAGACTCCATGGTTCCCTTGAACTTAGGCGGCTCCTCATCCTCAATACCGAAATTCGCCTCGGACAACTCCGCTATCTTAGCCATCTCATCGTCGGTGAGCTCTGGACATTCCGGACTCGCTGCGAATTCGGCGAGTTGCTTTTCATCATAGATGTTCGGGAGCGTTGACGCGACCCGTTCATCCTTCAGCAACCAAAGCAGAGCAGCCTGGCCCAAGGTTCGGTTGGACCTTTCCAGGAACCGGAGTTGCTCGACTTTCCTAACGCCGTTAAGCAACCAGGAACGAGGGCGATGGCTTCGGTGATCGTTCGGCGGAAACTTGGTGTCGACCGTGTAATGTCCCTCCAGCATCCCCGATGAATGTGGGACCCGCACCAGAAACATAGTATCCTTTCCAGACGCAATCGCAGAATTCTGGATGTCCGCACCCGGATGTTGTTCCAGCACGTTGTAAATATGTTGCACGCTTGTCACTAGGCGTTCTTTCACGCAGTTGATCCCTTCGTACCTCCATCCGATCGCAGGCCCTAGTGCGATTCCGTAATAGCGAACCAAGCCCCGCGCACGCAGCTTTTCGAGCGTTTCCCAGACCGCGTCGTCCGTCACTTGCTCCATCCGGATATTATGAAGCTGCAAAAGGTCGATCCGATTCGTTCTGAGACGTTTCAGCGCAGCTTCTGTGGCGCGGACCAACGCCTCCGGCGAAAAATCCTGCGGAATTTCGCGTTGCCCGCGCCGTTCGTTCCCATGATGCACAAAATCGTAGCCAATCTTGGTCGCTATGACAATTTGATCACGCTGGTGAAAAAAGGCCTTGGCGATCAGTTCTTCACTCAGACCGTTCCCGTAAGTGTCGGCTGCATCATAAAGGGTGATGCCAAGATCGAAGGCTTTCCGCATCAAATTGATAGCCTCTTGCTCACTGAAACTGCCCCACCACCCGGTAGACACGGTCCACATGCCAAATCCGACCTCGCTCACGGTGAGGTCGGTATTTCGATAAGTGCGATATTTCATTTGCGTGCGAGCCCACTATCGAACGCGCACCAGCGCACGTCAACGACGCCCGATGGTAGCATAGGCTTCCAGCCTGTATCCGCGCAGCCAGGCTACTCGCCCGACAGGCAGGATGCCTATGCGACGTTGCTCATCGGTCCGGTTTTCGTGCGATTGTTGTTGGCTCGTTGCCGTTTGTTGACTAAAGGCTTGCAACCTCGTCAAGCACAGGTTGTGCTATAAAAGCTACCGTCGTCCGATGAGGGAATCTCGACGGAGAGAATCTGAGGAGAACAGCCATGCAACCTGTACAAACGTTCAATGTATCGCCCCGATTACCGGAGATCTTGGAACCGCTTCGTGAACTCGCTCATAATCTATGGTGGACTTGGGAGCCAGATGCCCGCCGGCTTTTTCGGCATTTAGACACGGAACTCTGGGATAGAACCAACCATAATCCAATCCGGATGTTGCAACTCTCCCGCCAGGCTCGTCTCCTGGAGCTTGCAGCCGACGACGACTACATCCGTGAGATGCAGGCTGTGTATCAAAAATTCAACACCTACATGGGGCGGACCGACACTTATGGAAAACTCCGGGTCACCGCACCACGCGTCGCCTATTTTTCGGCGGAGTTCGGGTTCCACGAGTCTGTGCCGAATTATTCCGGCGGTCTCGGCATTCTCTCGGGCGACCATTGCAAGTCCGCGAGCGACCTTGACCTCGATTTCTGCGCGGTAACGCTGCTGTACCGCCATGGATATTTTAAGCAGCAAATCAACAAGGACGGTTGGCAAGAGGCCGTGAGCCTGAACCAGAACTTCAACCATCTACCTCTGCGAGAAACCAAGGTCGGTGATCAGCCTCTCCAGGTATACGTATCTATTCTCGGAAGGAGCGTATCGGCCAAGGTCTGGGAGTTACAGATAGGCCGGATCAAACTTTACCTGCTCGATAGCGATGTTCAGCAGAATTCCCCTGAGGACCGCCTGATCACGCAGCAGCTTTACGGTGGTGATCTGGAGATGCGGATACGGCAAGAGATAGTCCTCGGGATAGGCGGCGTACGCACTCTGGACGCCCTCGGCATCCATCCGGAAGTCTACCACATGAATGAGGGTCACTCAGCGTTTCTTGCCCTCGAAAGGATTCGTCAATACGTTCAGGATAAAGGCTTGGAATATTACACCGCTCTTCAGGTAGTGGCCTCTTCCAACGTTTTTACTACGCATACCCCGGTGCCTGCCGGAAACGACGCATTTCCGCGCGAAATGATGGTACGTCACTTCTCCCGCTATGCGGAGGATTTCCGGATCACTTTTGACGATTTTTTCCGGCTCGGGCAACCGATGGTAAACGCCGCGGACACGTTCAGTATGACTGTTCTCGCGCTCAGAGTCAGCCGGCACGCCAATGGGGTTAGCCAGCTTCATCGCGAGGTCAGTCGAGGCCTATGGCAAGATGTCTGGGCGGGGGTCCCGATTCAGGAGGTACCCATCACCAGCATCACAAACGGCGTCCATACGAAAACATGGACAGCGCCCGAATTTCATCGCATCTACGCTAAATACCTGGGTTCCGATTGGGAGGAACATCTGACCGACCCGGAATACTGGCGGAGGGTCATTGATATCCCGGATGATGTGCTCTGGGAGACCCATCATTTGCTGAAGGCCCGCCTGATCGAATTCATTCGCGACCGACTGCGGCGCCAGCGCATCCGGATTGGCGAATCGCCCCAGCAACTGCGAAAGATTAACAGCGTCCTGAATCCCGAGGTCTTGACGATCGGTTTTGCGCGGCGCTTTGCGACATATAAGCGCGGTACTCTGCTCTTCAGTCAGAAGGAAAGACTTTTGCGGCTGGTGCAAAACACCGAACGTCCGGTTCAATTTATTTTCGCGGGGAAGTCTCACCCAAAAGATGAACCGGGAAAGAGGTTTATTCAGGAGGTTTACAATAAATCGCGTGAACCCGAACTCGAGCACGCCGTCGTGTTTGTTGAGGACTACGACACCTATATCGGACGCAGGTTGTATCAAGGAGTTGATCTCTGGCTTAACAATCCACTTCGCCCTCTCGAAGCGAGCGGAACGAGTGGTATGAAATTGCCGCCGAACGGTGGACTGAATCTTAGCGTTTTAGATGGCTGGTGGTGTGAAGGATACAACGGCAAGAACGGCTGGGCAATCGGGTCGGAAATTTCCGACGGCACTCCGGAATTTCAAAACGAAGTCGACGCCGAGAGCTTGTTCAACGTATTGGAAAATCAGATTATCCCCCTTTACTACGCCAAGCCTGACGGCCGGATTCCGATCGCCTGGATCCAACTGATGCGCGAATCGATGCGCAGCGTGACTCCGGTATTCAATACCCACAGGATGGTTAAGGAATACACCGAGCGGTTATATGAGCCGGCTGCGGCAAGGTTTAAGGCGCTCAGTGCGAACAATTGCCAAGCCGCTGTGGACCTGGCGAAATGGAAACACAGTACGCGCGTCGATTGGCCGCATATCCGAATCGATTCGGTGGAAACATCCCAAGCAGGTCGAGCGTCTATGTTTGTGGGCGACAAATTGGAAATTATCGCCCGAGTCTTTCTCGGCCCGGTAAAACCCACCCATGTTCGGGTCCAGGCCTACGTGGGCGAGTCGGACGATACCTCGATTCGAAATCCTTTTACGGTGGATCTCCTGGATGTTGAAAGAGCTGGAACCGACGGCATTTATCGTTTCAGCGGGATGATTCCGGCCTCCGAAAGCGGAAGTTACGGATTCAACGTGCGGGTCATCCCGACGCATCCACACCTGATTCAAGATCATGAATTGAGATTGATCACGTGGGCCCAGTAGGAGGTGCGCTCCCGCGCGACCAGCCTGGACCTCGCGCAAAGGCCGCAGGGTGCCGCGCAAGAAGCGGGGTTGGCGCAACGCTAACGCCATGCAACTAGCATTCTCGACCTGCTGGAATTCGCCTCGGCACACGCGGGGTGACGAAATGCTGGATGAAATCTTCCGTCTCGGCTTCGACTGTGTCGAACTCAGCCACGGAATCCGGCTTTCGCTCTGGGACGGTATTGAACACTTCCTCGCCGACCATCCCATGACGGTGACAAGCCTACATAACTTCTGTCCATTGCCCGTCGAGATTCTGCATCCCGCACCGGATTGTTATCAGTGTACCGCTGCCCGCGCAGATGAACGCGCCCGAGCGTTACGCCACACCCTGCAAACCATAGACCACGCGCACAAGCTTGGCGCGAAACGTGTGGTTATGCACCTCGGCTCCGTTCAAATGCCCAACTATACCGAGCGGTTATTTCGGCGCATCGTTTCCGGCCGATACCTTGACCGTCGATTTGTCGCCATTAAGCTCAATGCAATCCGTAAA
>JAFAJU010000032.1 GCA_019236035.1 Verrucomicrobiota bacterium
GAGCGGTTCCCCCTCTACAAACTCCATCGCGTAGCAGTAGTCCTCACCAATTCTCCCCAGGTGTAATACTGAGGCGACGTTTGAATCGCGGATGCTTGCCGCGGCTCGGGCTTCCCGCAAAAAGCGAGATCGCGCTGATTCATCCCCGAGATATTCTGTACTGATGACTTTCACTGCCACGGGACATTGCAGGTTCACGTCGAAGCCTTTGTAAGTGACACCCATCGCGCCGCGACCCAATTCGACCGGGTTGCCGTCTTCACCCCTCAACAGTTCATAGTGCTCAAATCTTCCGAGTGCCTCTTTCGGTATTGTCCGCGTTATCGGATCATCTGAAACAGAGGAATCGCCCGGGTCAGATCCGTCAGCAAGAATCGCACGAAGCATGCAAACCGGGCAGAATTCAACCGCTCCAGAAAGCGTGTTGCCGCAGCTTGGACAGGTGCTTTCTCGCTCCGTGCTCAAGGTTCTACCTTCCCTCCCGCTGCAACCAACACTGCGGTGCGAAATCCGTCAACACAGCCCTCGACATGCGGTCGTTCCGTTCCACAAACAATCCACAGTTTCGCCATACTGAATCCGACGATATTGGAGAAGGCATCTCTACTGTAATATGTCGCAAGAAAGCATCACTTCTTTAGCCTCTGCCGCATTTCATGTGATGGAATGCTTCGACTCTCAGAATGCGTTTCGGCCGGATGTACAATTTGCACGCATCTCCGTACGGTCGATTTAGTCACCGGAAAGACTAAGCTGAGCTGGCTTGCTGCCGATATTACGTATGGGCGAACCGCCACGGAAGGGGGATGGAATTTCGAGACCAAGGGTATGATCACAACGCAAGCCTCATCTAATACTTTACGGCCGGATTGGATCGAGACGAATCGATCATTCGGCAAGACCGGTGGGCAACAGGTGCGGCCAAAAGTCCGCAATTGCGCGCCGAACAATAAAATGAGATACTTACGATCCACTAATCTGCGCCATGAGTGCTGAGCAACACGTTCTAGCCCTGCCGGCCGGCTACCAGCTTGGCAAGTACCTTTTGAAGGGGGTGTTAGGCTCCGGTGGCTTCGGCATCACCTATCTAGCCGAAGATACAACGCTAAACCGTAAAGTGGCGGTCAAGGAAATGCTTCCTAACGATTTCGCCACACGCATCGACGGTACAACAGTCGTGGCTAAAACCGCGAGTGAGAAGGCGAACCTCGAGTGGGCGCGAGCCCGTTTCGTTGATGAAGGCCGGGCACTGGCCGCGTGCGACCATCCGAACGTCGTGAATGTATATGAAATGATCGAGGCGAACGGCACCGCCTATATGGTGACGAAGTACGAGGAAGGCTGCAGCCTCGAACGCTGGCTGCGCGATCTAGGCCGCACACCTTCGGAACGCGAATTGCGCGAGATACTTGCGCCCCTGCTTTCCGGGCTGGAACGCGTGCATCGCGCCGGCTTCCTGCACCGCGACATCAAACCAGACAACATCTATCTAACGACCGATGGACGTCCCGTGTTGCTGGACTTTGGTAGCGCGCGCCAAGCCATCACAAGCCGTAGCATGGTGATGACCTCGATTGTCAGTGTGGGCTATGCACCATTCGAGCAATATCACGAAGATGGTAACCAGGGACCCTGGAGTGACCTCTACGCGCTCGGCGCGGTGATGTACCGGGCCATCACCGGCAGCAAACCACCCGAAGCGGCGCGCCGCCTGCAGAACGACTCGTGCCAAAATCTCGCGACATCGTACGCCGGTCGCTACGACGCCCGTTTTTTGACCGCGATCGATCGTGCACTCAAAGTGAACGAATCCCAGCGCCCTCAAAGCGTCGCCGAATGGCGCGATATGATGGGTGCCGAACCTGTTCGGGTAAAAGGGCCCGTTTCACCGCAGCTCGAGAAGCAATCGTCACATAAGGATGCTGGTGCCAGGAAGACATTTCCGAAGAAAGTCGCTGTCGGCGCCGGAGCGCTAGTACTGGTCGCGGTGGGAACGTGGTTTTTTGCGCGTCCAAAACAGCCCATCCTTGCTGAGGCGAAAATTAATCAGCCTGCCGATGTGGGGAAACAGGCATCAGGTGAGCAGCTCAACGCAAAACAGGAGCCGCGTGTTGATCAGACGGCGGGCAAGGAGCAACCTGCTGGAGAAAAAGCCGCAGCCAAGGAGCAGCAACCCGATGGGGTAAAGCCTGCGCCCAAGCAACAGCAAGTCCCTGTAGACGAGCCGGCGCCCAGGGAGCAGCAACCGCCCGCGAATCAGCCTGCGCCCAAACAGCAACCGTCTCCGGCCGATCAAGCGCCACCCAAGGAGCAACAAACCCCGGCCAATCAGCCTGCTCCCAAAGAACCGGACGTTAGCGATCAGCCGCCGCCCTCGCAGCAACAGGTTCCGGTCGAGCAACCGGCGCCCAAGGGACAGCAAGCCTCGGCGGATCAACCGCGACCCAAGGAGCAAGAGTCACCGCCGCGACAACCTGCGCATTCTAATGAGTCGCCTTCCCCCGAAAAGAACCCGGCTCAGGAACCATCGTCCGATAAGCCGGCCAGTGCAGAGGAGCCTCTTCCGGACCAAGTCGCGATTCAACCGCCCAGGAACGGCGTTGAGCCCCAAAACACCGCGCCAAATCAAACTCCCAGGTCTCAGACTCTGCCTTTGCCTGTAATTTCCAATCCTCTGAACCCAAGTCCGACCCCCGAAGTGGCCGCGGTGGATGTAAAACTTGTTGGCAATTGGGAGGGCAAGCCCAACGGTTCTAAAGGTGGATGGGACCGGCAATGGGAGCAGCAAGCAGACGGAAGTTACGCTGTTTCGGGCGCGGTCACGGAAACGGGAAACCTCACAGCAGGCGATGGCAAGATTGAAAAATATTTGGACGGCTCGCTACAACCAAGCGAGGTGCTCTACAAGTTTGTCGGGAACACCCTTGTTACAACTGACCCGGATGGCACCGCGACCGTCTGGCGGTTGGTGAGCGGAGGCGCGTCAAAGCCAAAAGCAACGGGCGCTCAAACGTCCGGAAGTCCCGCAAAACATATCAGGCACAGCAGTCAGTCCTCGAGTCACTCGCCGGGGATTATGCATGAGATCAGGAAGTACCTGCCGTTCTAAGCCTGCATCGCTCATAAATCTCTGAAAGATTTGTGTGCGATGCAGGCTATTCACTTGCTGGGCACCTCAAGCACGCACCGAAACCCGATAAATACCGAACGCTGGTCGGGCGGAGAGAGCTGAGAATTGGCAGTAGAAAGAGTGTCCTTCGCTGAATCTTTCCAAGATGCTCCCTTTCGGGAGACTTTACCTTCATCAGTCTTTCCTCCACACCACTCCTGAACGTTGCTACCCAGGTCAAACAGGCCGAAGCGGTTTGCCGCAAAACTTTTCACCGGAGAGGTTGTTGCAAACCCGTCGTTGTAACCCGGAATGGATGGAACGACGTCAGCGCCAAATTTTGCTTCGGCCGTTCGATCCGCATAGTTACCTGAGCCGGGCGGAGGCGGCCAATCATCCCCCCATGGGAATACGTTGGGCCCTGCGGCGGCACTCCACTCCTCTTTCGTCGGGAGCCGATAATTCTCCGTATCCTGGTTCTTATTTGATTCAACCGCCGAGAGCCACTCGCAGAACGCGTTAGCGTCGTACCAATTCACCATCACCACCGGGTCATCGTCTTCATTACTCACCGGGACGTTTCTCCAATCGGGATTTTCCCATTTATTATCGACGGGACTCTCGTGGGGAGCGCGGGCATAAACGGCGTAGTCCCGTTTGCGAGTTTGATGGACGCAAAACAGCAAAATTTTCCCCTCCAGCTGCACTGGCACGAATTCCATGCCGAGCGGGTTCACATAGGGATGGCTCCGGGTTGCCTCTTTTGCTGTAAC
The DNA here is from genome assembly GCA_019236035.1 of Verrucomicrobiota bacterium. Classification (GTDB taxonomy): domain Bacteria; phylum Verrucomicrobiota; class Verrucomicrobiia; order Chthoniobacterales; family JAFAMB01; genus JAFAMB01. The sequence continues at coordinate 3,883 of JAFAJU010000032.1, forward strand.
GACCTGCGGCCGATATTGCGGAACGGGCTGCGGAGCGGGCCGGTGGGCCGGTTTCGGGTTGAGACCGTTTGTGAGCCAGAAGTTGAGGCCAACTCCTGCTCCTGCCAAAACAATCAAAATAAGTGCCAGGCGCCACGGAGGCCTCTTGCTTTTCACGGAAGCCGGAGTTGCGCGTTTTGCTTTCCCAACCCGATTCTTCGGCGGCTTGAGCTGAGGAAGTTGCGTTTGCTTTGCGAGCGATCTGGGTAAATCGCGTGCCAACAATCTCCGCCATTCCGCCGCACTCTGTAGCCTGTCCCTCGGCCGGACCGCGAACGCGGCCTCCAATGCATTCAAAAAGGTCTCGTGATACCGGCCACGATAGCGTTGTTTCAAAGTTTCGAATGGATCGAGGTTTCCTAATCGGTCCATCGACAGCGGCGGCACACGTCCTGTAATGGCATGAATCGTGACACCGGCAAGCGCATAAAGATCCGTGAAGGGGCCTTGGGGCTCGACCGTCTGGTATTGCTCAATCGGCGAGTAGCCAGGCCGTACCAGGCCGGTGAGCGCACTATGCCGGTCGACGGTTGCCCTGGCACTGCCAAAGTCCAGTAGCATGGGCCGGCCTTGCTCGGTTATGAATATGTTCTCCGGGCTGATGTCCCGGTGCAACACACCCTCCCGATGTAAATATCCCAACCCATCCAAAAGCGGCACAAGGATGGACTTCAACTGTTGCTCCGTCGGCTTCGGATGCGCCCGCATCCATTCCAGGAAGTTTTGACCTCGGACAAACTCCATGACCATGTAGGCCGTGCCATGGCGCTCGAGGAAAC
>JAFAJU010000063.1 GCA_019236035.1 Verrucomicrobiota bacterium
AGGCTGTTTCGAACGTGCGGCCACAAGCGGTTCAACGCCGTAGACCAGTTCTCGACCGCAAAATGCTCAGGCCATATGCTTGGGTGGGCGCCAAAAAGCTCGGCGGGAGTCATAAAGCTTCCGACCAGGACCCAGTAGAAAGGAGAAAGCAGAGCGGCCGTAATGATGAGGACAACGCCTGTCAACCACCAGCGTGCCGAGATTGCAATTGAAGTCATAGGGGGAACAGAAGCGGAACATCTCAACGCACGGCACGACGGATCCAGACTTGCATCTCGCCTGGTTCTCGATTGCCCCAAGCGTAATAAGGCAGCGCTCTTACGGTGGTCGGTTGCGCCGCGGCCGGCTCATCTGCGTATAAGCCGTCGTCGCGTACTTGTTCGCGGAATCCTGAGCCGACCAGCCCAAGCATGCCATCGGGCAAATCTGGCCGTTCTTCGGGTGCGAAGTCGGCGTCCGGTGGCAAGGTCAATGCGTCCAGATCAGCCCCGTTATCGACCTGTTCCAGGCAATAAACCAGGGGGCCCCGCGTCAGCGCGACGCGCCCACGGTTAGCCTCTACCTCAAAACGGCAAAATTTCATCCTGATCGGTAGGTCGAAGTTTAATTCGATTCGGTCGCCGGATGCCCAGGGGCGCTGGATCATCGCGTAGCCGTGTTCCACTCGCGGCGTGACCTCCGCTCCATTGATGGTCATGGTATGTTGCGTAGCCCAGCCCGGAATGCGGAAAAACAGCGTTGTCTCCACTGGCGCCTCCGTTTGTACCTCAATCGTGTTGTTTCCTGCATAAGGCAAACCGGTCCTGACGCGCAGAGTAAAGCCGTCCTTGCGCGCTTCGCTGTTGACATAATGGTGGATGGCGATCGATTGCCCTTTTTCAGAATAAAGGAAGCCGGAAAGGGAGCTGATCAGCCGGGCAAGGTTTGGCGGGCAACAGGGGCACCACCAAGGCCAACGAACCCGACGGTGAGACCCATGACTGGCCAAGGGATTCTCATAGAAGAAGCTCCGACCGTCCAGACTGATGCCGGAAAGGATGTTATTGTAAAGGGCAAGTTCCATGATGTCGCCGTATTGGCTGTGAAGTCGGGCCTGCAGTAGCCGGTGCCCAAAAAGGAAAAGGCCGATGGAAGCGCAGGTCTCGGCGTAGGCGTTCTCATTGGGCAGGTCATAATCCCGCGTGAAGCCCTCATTCTCCGATGCTGAACCGATCCCGCCCGTGATATATAGTTTGCTTTTGGTCACATCTTGCCAAATGCGTTCGCAGGTCGCCAACAGCTCGTCATCTCCGTCCTCGAGTGCCAGCCACGCAGCCGCGGCGAACAGGTACATGGCGCGCACGGCGTGCCCGACGACCTTAGTCTGTGCCCGAACCGGTTCATGGGCCTGCATGTAGGCATAAGGCGAACCTGGATGATTTTGCCGGAATGGCCGGAGATCCAAGCGCGCGGCGGCTTCCTGCTCGAAGAAGTTCGGGGATTGCCCGCGTTCGTTGATGAAATATCGCCAGAGGTCGAGGTACTGGCGTTCTTCGGTGGCGTCATAAAGACGCAGCAGGGCGAGTTCGACCTCCGGATGTCCGCAGTAGCCCCGGATTTGACCTGGCTCGCGACCGAAACGAGCCACCAGATGGTCGGCAAAACGTCTGGCAACCTGGAGGAGCCGATCTTGCCCGGTCGCCTCGCTATGCACCACTGCTGCTTCGATCAAGTGCCCAGCGCAATAAAGCTCGTGCAGGTCTCGAAGGTTCTTGAACCGATGATGCGGGCGCCAGGTAAGGATGTGGCTGTTGACGTAACCGTCAGGCCGCTGTGCCTGCTCAAACAGGCCGATAATCTCATCGACATGCGCCTCCAGTGCCGGGTCACGCGTTTGCTCCAGGCGTGCAGAGGCGACTTCCAGCCATTTAGCGAGGTCAGAATCCCAGAAGACGCTACCGCCCCAATACCCGGCCTCGGCCCAGGGGTCAGCGAGTGCACGGCCACGGTGCATTCTCCGGTCGAGAAGCATCGCATCCAAGTGGCCGTCTGCGCGCAGTTCCTCGAACTCGTGAGCTAGGGTGGTTTCCCCGATGAGGTCACGCCAGCGCTGCCAAAATCCGTCTTGAATTGTTACTTGACCGCGTCGGAGCGCCTGCCAGCCAAAACCAGTCGAACGATTCATGATAAAGGTTCTTTCGAGTACACTCGTCCATCTAGGTTTTAGTATCGGAACGGCGCCACGCGCAACGGGAGCATGTGGTAGAAAATCCGTCCAATTCCGACCTGGGGTGTCTCGGCGAGGCAAAGGGGCGCGCTCAGGGCGGTAAGGCGAGGAGCACGTCCACGTCGTCGAAACGTGCGACGCCGGTCGCCCGGGAGCGCGAGCGCGCCCCTACCGGCTCTGTGCGCTAGGATTGAATCTGGTCGCGTACTTTCCTTCTGTCAGATTTACAGTTTCCTGCCACAGTTTGTGCGTCTCGCAGACGGCTCCCTCAAGCTGAGATGGAGTCGTACCCGGGGCCGCCAGCACGCGCTGGAGGCGAGCGGAAAATTGTTTGGGCTGTTTCGGGAATCGGTCGATGGCCTCCAAAGCTCCCTTGTCGCCGAAATAGTACTCTGCATTCAGAGCAAACAGGGCTTGCGCAAGCATGAACGCTATTTTCGCCAAGCACCCGGCTGTGTTGAATACGTCACCTCGACCCGCAAATCCCTGTGCATGCAGAAAGGTAAATTCCGCGTTCCATAGGGAATCGCTGATTACCTTATCCTGAAGACGCGCTGGATAGATTTCTACCCTGCTTTTCAGCTCCGAAATCAGCTCCTGTCGGTCAAACAACGGCAGACAACACCTCGTTTCGGCAAAGTAGATGAGGCTCGTGAAGCCGAACGTCGGCTGCTGGTAGAAATCATGGTGATGAATGCCCTGGTGGCCTTCGTCGAGCACGCGCCGGACCTGATTGGCGTTGCGATAAAGGAGATCCACTTTTCCGGCAGGCGTTCGAATCCATGCGCCCCCATTCACCCAGGGTCCCCACGCGTAGAATCCCGTTACGGTTGGAGGCTGGTCTGGGGTCGAAACCAGTTCGGCACAGTGCCGCACGGCGTCAATGTCGGGGAGAGCCTGCTCCGAATAGTAGATGCCGATATCCAGGTCGGAATCTGGCCGCGCGATGCCGCGCGCGTATGAGCCGCCCAGGACAACGGCCGCGACTCCCGGTATTTCTGAGAGTCGAAACGCCAACCTGCTGAGGACTTCGATCTGTGCTGAGCTTAGACCGAGCGAAGCAAGCATAGGGTTCAATGTAGCATAGGCATAGAGCCGGTAGGGGACGCGCTACCGCGCGATCCACGGAGGACGCCAGTCGCGCGGGAGCGCGCGCCGCTACCGCAGCTGATACACCTTGGCCAATGAACGGAACTCTTCGACTTGTTTCTCTTGCCAGGCGGTATCGCGATGCAGCTCTTTGGCGAGGATCTCGGCGACGCGAGGCGCCGCGTCGGCCGCCGCCGACGAATTGAGGAGCAACGCGCGGGTTCGCCTAGCCAAAGCGTCTTCGACTGTCCGCGCCATTTCTTGACGGGCTGCCCAGACCACCTCCGCCTGCAAGTAAGGAAGCCGATCATTGAGCGGGTCACCAAGACCGCTTTCCGACGCGGCCAATTCCTGGACCTTTTTCCGGTCGGTTCCGTACACGGCCAAATGATTGGGGGGCGCAAAAGTCTCAGCTGCGGCGCTACTCCCATGAAGAGGCAGGTCGGTGGTCCGCGAAGGAACCGAGGGAAACCCACCTATTTGACTGGCACGATCGACACAGTCTTGGCCCATTTTACGGTAGGTCGTCCATTTGCCTCCCGTGATCGTGACAAGCCCCGAGGATGAAATCACCACGGTGTGATCGCGGGACAATCCAGCGGTTGAGCCTTCGTGTCCTGCCTTCACCAATGGCCGAAGCCCGGCGTAGCAGGAGAGCACGTCCGAGTCGGTTGGCTGCTTGGCCAGATATTTCTTTGCTTCAGATAGTATGAAAGATATTTCCTGTTCCTTAATCCGTGGTTCTTCAACAGGCTCGGGAACCTCGGCATCGGTGGTCCCGAGGATCAGCCGGTCGTGCCAAGGGATACCAAACAAGACCCGGCCATCTGAGGTTTTGGGAACCATAAGCGCCGACTTCCCCGGAAGGAACTCTTTCGGCAGTACCAGGTGTGCGCCCTGGCTTACCGCGAGCATTTTGGCGCTGCCTGCATCATCCATTTTTCGAACAGAGTCGACGAAAACGCCCGTCGCATTGACAACCACCCGGGCCGAAACCTCGAGTTCGGCCCCTCCTTCTCTATCCCTTAGAATGGCGCCGGCTATTTTATCGTTCTTCTTCGTGAGTCCGATGACTTCTACATAATTTGCCGCCAGACCGCCCAGGTCGAAAAGCGTATGCGCGAGAGTGCAAGCCAATCTAGCGTCGTCGAACTGACCATCAAAATAGAGGATCCCACCCTTGAGCCGATTTTGCTCGACCGTTGGGAGATGCTCAATGGTCTGAGCGCGGCTTAATGGTTTGGATCGTCCCAGGGAAAGTTTTCCCGACATGAAGTCATAGATTCCCAGGCCGACGCCATAATAGGGAATTTCCCAAAGACCGTAGGCAGGGATAATGAATCTGAGCGGGTGCGCCAGGTGAGGGGCATTTTTGATCATCAACCCTCGTTCCTGAAGCGCTTCACGAACCAAGCTGATGTTTCCCTGCGCAAGGTATCGGACTCCACCATGGGCGAGCTTTGTCGCCCGGCTCGAGGTCCCCTTGGCGAAGTCCGTCTTCTCCACGAGCAACGTACGTAGTCCCCGCGAAGCCGCTTCGACGGCCGTGCCGAGACCGGTTGCGCCGCCGCCGATCACCAGGCAATCCCAGATCGTAGAACGATCTGAGATCGCCTGGAATGCAAGATTTCGATCCACGACTATTTGAGGCCTAAACCCAGGCTTTGGCTCGGTCGAGTGCCTTGTTCCAACCCGCCCTCAGGCTTTGGCGCTGGTCGCTCCCGATCTTTGGTTCGAAGGTGCGGTCGGAACCCCATTGCGACGAGATTTCCTCCGTCGACTTGTAATAATCGACAGCCAAACCCGCCAGGTACGCCGCCCCCATCGCAGTCGTCTCCGGATTCGATGCTCGCACCACCGGCACACCCAAAAGATCCGCCTGGGTCTGCATCAGGAGGTTGTTCGCGCACGCGCCGCCGTCGACCCGAAGTTCTGCCACTTTAATGCCGGAATCGGCTTCCATCGCGGTGAGCACGTCGGTGACCTGGAAAGCGATGGAGTCCAGAGCCGCTCGCGCGATGTGCGCAGCGGTGCTCCCGCGGGTAAGTCCGACGATTGCGCCGCGCGCGTAAGCGTCCCAGTGGGGAGCGCCAAGTCCAACGAATGCCGGAACAAAAAGGACTCCACCGGCATCCTCAACGCTGGCAGCCAGCGGCTCGACTTCCGGCGAAGTTTTAATTATTCCGAGCCCGTCGCGCAACCATTGTACAACCGCTCCAGTGATGAAGACGCTTCCTTCCAGTGCGTAGTATGTCTTGCCACCTTGTCGCCAAGCGATGGTCGTAATTAGCTTGTTCTTTGATGCGATTGGTTCAGTGCCGGTGTTCATCAGCATGAAAGAGCCGGTTCCGTAGGTGTTCTTAACCATGCCGGGTTTGCTGCACATCTGGCCGAAAAGCGCAGCTTGCTGGTCGCCGGCAATCCCCGCGATGGGGATTCCGTTTAAGGCATCGACCGTCGCCTCACCGTAGACTTCGCTAGAGCTCTTGGCGGCCGGCAATATCGAACGAGGCACGTGTAGCGCCTTGAGCAGATCATCATCCCAGTCTCTGCGGTGGATGTTGAAAAGCATCGTGCGAGACGCGTTGGTTTCATCGGTTACGTGAACTTTGCCCTCCGTAAGTTTCCAGATGAGCCAGGAGTCAATCGTTCCAAACGCGAGTTCGCCTCGTTCAGCCCTGGCGCGAGCCCCAGGAACGTTGTCGAGCAGCCATCGGACCTTCGTTCCTGAGAAGTAAGCGTCGATCACCAGGCCGGTCCTGCTGTCAATGAGCTCTTCCAGACCATCCGCTCGCATCTGATCGCAAATGGGAGCCGTCCGACGATCTTGCCACACGATCGCGTGGAAGATCGGTTCGCCGGTTTTCCGGTCCCAAACCACCGCGGTTTCGCGCTGGTTAGTTATGCCGATGGCGGCGATGTCTGCCAACTTGATGTTTGCACGAATAATCGCGTCTGCGGCGACACCGCGTTGCGACATCCAGATCTCGTTTGGGTCGTGCTCGACCCATCCAGGTTGAGGAAAAAACTGGGTGAATTCTTTCTGGGCGACGGCGATGACTTTACCTGAGTTATCGATCACCAGAGCTCGAGAGCTGGTCGTACCCTGGTCTAAAGCGAGTAAGTATTTCATACTATATAGTTCCTGAGATAAGTTTTGGGATATTAGTTAGTGGGGGGCCGGAGCACTCCCGAAAGTGGCGGCATAAACGAGCGCACCAATGATACCGCCGATGACTGGTCCGACA
>JAFAJU010000132.1 GCA_019236035.1 Verrucomicrobiota bacterium
ATCCGCCGCAGAGCGACTTGCACTTTAAAATGCCGACCCATCCGCCGCAGAGCGACTTGGCCTTCACCATGCCAACCCATCCGCCGCAGAGCGACCTGGCCTTTACCATGCCGACCCATCCGCCGCAGAGCGACTTGGCCTTCACCATGCCAACCCACCCGCCGCAGAGCGACTTGGCCTTTACGATGCCAACCCATCCGCCGCAGAGCGATTTGGCCTTCACCATGCCGACGCATCCGCCGCAGAGCGATTTGGCCTCTACAATGCCGACGCACCCGCCGCAGAGCGGCTTGGCCTTTACAATGCCAACCCATCCCCCGCAACCCGCTATCGCTTAATCCACAGCTGCGCCGTCCCGGCCTACCCCCATTTAGGCCGGGCTGACGGAGCCGCAAATCACATTTCGGCTGTACTTGAGTGTGCGGCGACGATCTTCCAACCGTCGTCAAACTTTTGGAGATTCAGGGTGGTATTACCTACCACCTTTTGCTTGGTATTTGGAAAGGTGACCGACCACCACGAAAGAGCCAGTGCGATATCCGGCTTCAACAGCTTAACCTGGATGCGCGCGGGATTGATAAAGCCCATGGCATTGCGATCCGGATAGCCGTTGAGGTAGGAATCATGCAATTGTTGCCAGCCGTTAAACTGCTCAGAATCAACGATAACCAACAGTTCAGGAGACTTCCAATAGACCTCCAGATGGCCCTCAATGTCATGAGCATTCCACCGATCCAGCATTTTGAGCAGGACCTCGTAAACCTGCTGGGCATCGGACTTTGCAGCGCTTCGGTTCGGACCAAGGGAGTCGAATATCCACCCGTTCTGCTCCTCTGCCATCAATGGCAGACAGAAGCAGAGCACAAAAATCGGAACGATTCGACAGAGACTCCTGCGGCGCATCATTTGTGCAATGCTTTAAAGCCTATTCTGATTTCTTTAGCCAGTATTTATTTTTGAGTTGATCCAGTATTTCTAGGCGACGCGCAAGTACCATTCCGTAAAGAAGCGCCGGCTCGCAACTTATACTTTTTACGGCAAATCGTGCGACTGCTTTAGAAACTTAGATGTAATCCGGTAAGTTTGCTCCAAATCCGCTTTTGGCGGAATGAGTGTCAGTGCCAGTGCCAGTGTCAGTGGGAATCATGCGTCTCATTCGCTTTATTGCCACCCGTTCAAGGCTTTTTGCGTGGGGGCAGGCCTTTTGTGTGGAGGGCGATTTAGGGCCGTCCTCCTGTAACTCCTGATTCTCCCACTCTACAGAGCAGAGGTGACGTTGACCGGCGAGGATGTTAGGGTTCATTGAATGATCTCTTTGCAGTTGGAGAAAAGCCAGGCAATCAAGGGATATCAAGGAGTCCCGCTTCGGCCCGAAGACCATGACGCACCCGTAGCCATCTGTTTGTTCGTGCGAACAGATCCAACTGGATACCCGCCGTTTATTCTCTTGAGGGAGACAATGGACGCTTCGGTGTACCTTGGCTGCCTCGTCGACCGGTCCCGCCACCCGAAAGCATGGATCGAGATCTGGGTTCAGAACGTTGATCGTGTGGCTTTCAGTTTCCGTGCCCAACTCGAGTCACTGACCAATTCGCTGCTAGACCACCGGTGGGCTGACAGAGCGGCGATGTTCCGCGCGCTGAAGCGGGGCACGATCATTGAGACCGGGTTCGAATTCGAACATCCGCGACCTGCTCTGATCGATGGAAAAGAAGGGAAAGTTGTTTATCCCGTCGAGCCGGCGACTCACCGGCCGTTCTCGCTTTGCATGGACGAGCATGTCCTGAAGCAAGCGGGCCTGCCTTCATATGCAACGTCACTCTATCGCTACCTGTGGAACGGGCCAGGAGTTGACGAACCGGTGTTCCTGGCCGTGACCAGCGGCGCGGAACTTCCTGCCGGCGTTACGCCCGTGACCGAAATTTTCAATGGACTGCATCCTTTCAATCCCGGCGGAGGACTGTTGCTGGTCCGGCCGCTGGCTCCCCTCGGATTAACTGACTTCGCCGATATTCTCGGAGGAAATGCCTGGCCCGGGTTTCAATGCGGCAAAGAGGTCATTCGCTTAGGCGGAGCTTACGCAAAACTCGAAGACTCAGAGGCGGTGTTGCAGCAAGGAGCACACCTGTTCAGTGGGCGCGCTGGAAAGGGGGGGCGATTGCTTGAGGCGTTTCACCTTAAGCTGAACCTGATTCTCCAGGCGCTCGTAGAAACCCGGGCTGCGATTCAATTCCAACAATTGCCGTTCCTGGTTCTAGGAGCAGAAAGCTTTCGTGTGCAGCTGTTCGAGCTAGGAACGGGATTACCCCTGTTCTGGAGCGCGCAAGTGGATTTGGCTGAATCCAATTGTGCTCTGGCGTTGCCGGTAAGTGGCAGCGACGCGCGCTACTTTATTCCGCCGGAGCTGCCCGGGCCTTCGATTTACCGGCCACAGAGGGGTAACCTGTCCGAGCGGGGCTCGGCAACGGTGCGAATTCGGAAGATCTTGCCTCCAACCCCTGAAGGGACCAGCATTGAAGCGACGTTGGCGACGGACGAACGATTGAGTATCGCCGCCAGTGATCTGATTCATGTGCGGTTGCCGCTGGCGATTGGACGAGTCGATCTTTACGGACGTGCGGATGAATCACAGGCGCTGGCAAAAGGAGAGACCCGGTTCCGAACAATCCCACAGGTGCTGTCGGGCCCAATAGTAAGCGCACTCGAACAGGCGGAAGGAGCCCCGGTCTCAAACGCAGGTTTCGAAATACTGCCGCTCTTAACATCGCCTTGCGACATGTACGCGGTCGCTGTGCTCGCCGTCAGGGTTCTTCTCGTTGACAACGAAAATACGCTGGCCATAGCGCTGGACGAAATGCTGAGTCTCGCGCGGGAGTTAGCAACAGAATACGATCCTGATGTCGTCCTTGGCGACCGGCTTCGCGCGATAGTAGAACGAGACCGGCGTTGGGTGGTATCACTCGGCCCGCAAAGGTTGGTCAAGGACCCCGGGACCCGGGAAGCGGCCGCCCGGATTATGCCCGCCGACCTGTGGTGGGAAACAGTTGGCGTAATTCTCCGGTTATTTCCCGGGATTGGAGCCGATAGTTTCTGCCGAGATTTTGGAGATGCGCCCTCACTGGCTCTGGAACGGATTTTTGACGATGCGATCGCTAAGATTGAACTTTTGCTGCTCCGCTCTCGGAGCTTGGTCGTCGCGGATTGGAGCCAAAATTTGGAAATTCACGATGCGATCTACGAAGTCATCGCCAAGAAGCATGGCGGGGTTGTCAGCAGAGATTAGCGCGTATCGTTCCTAGCGCGGCGAAGCCGCAAGCAAATCGTCCTCGTCCTCGAACTCGATTTTCTGGAGGGGAGCCGCTTCGGCCCTCGTCAAGCCGTGGCCGACTGATGCAGCTCCGGGTGTCGTAAGCATCGCCGATCCGGAACTTGACGGCGGCTCCCTGGCGTTGCAAGCAACGCCCCGCCAGGCCCAATTCCTAGATCCACACCCGATTCTAGATCAGAGATTCGAAACCGAGAACGAGGACGAGAACGAGCTCGAGGACGATTTTATTGCGGCTACGTCGCGTTGTGAGCGACACGGGCTACGGTAAGACCCCCCAGACCTCAACGATACGGTTCTTGGCCAGCTCGCGGGGATCAAGAATATCGCTGCCACCCATGGGAACGAGGTGCATCACGTTCTGGACCCCGAGCTGGTCGCGGAGGACATCAATGACCGATTGCCCTCGCCCGATTGATATTTGCAGATTCCTCTGGTCGTCGCCCTGTTTGTCGGCATACCCGAGGATCACTAAAACGAGGGTTGGGTCATCCAGGAGTTTCTTTATATCAGGACGCTCCACCAGCGTCCTCAAGTACGCAACATCTTGCGGAGTAACCTTGGTAAGCGAGGTTTCGAAGGAGATTGTAAACAAGCGCCCCATACCGCGCGCCCTCTCGACGGCGCTGTAAAGTCTGTCCTTATTTTGCTGGGATACGTTTGGCATCAGGTCAATGCGTTTCAACACCAGGCGCTTAACCTCAGCGATCTCGGGTAAGGTCATGTCGAAACTGATGGGCCCTGAGGCTTCGACGACCGGCGTGGCCGAAGGGGTTAAAGTGGGTGCGGGAGTTGGTGTCGACGTGGGCGCAGGCGAAGGCGTGGGTGTCGGCGTAGGTGCTGGAGTTGGCGTGGACGTCGGACTGGGTGTAGGCGTCACCTCAACAACCTCCGTCACTCGCTTTCGCCCGCTTGACAGTGTCCACAGAATGGCGCCGATCGCCAGTATGAGGACCGCTGCGACACCGATGGAAAGCACTAGCACAGGAGATACGCCGCGTTTCGGGCCGACAGGTTCGAGTGGTGAACCGCATTCAGGGCACCGAAAGTCTTTGGTGACGACGGTAATCTTTTCGTTTCGGTACGCTAATTTACAGCCTGAATAGTTTGTGCACTTGCCAATGCGTTGCGCCATAACAAGACCAACGATTGATATAGCCCGAATGGTGCAGGGTCAATCGCCGATACGAATCCGGCTGAAAAAGGTTGCGGACCCAAAAAAACTCGCGTTCAACAGTGGGCGGAATTACCCTCCAAGAGAATGAAGCGGGCCAGTCAGCTCAGGATCGAGGAGAAAAAAGATGGCCAGGACCGTATTCTTAGTCTGCAGGGCTCGGCGGATATCCTTGCCATGCCGGCCGTGCAGGAAGTGCTTTCACGGTACAGCAAGGAAGACATCCGACTGCTCCTGATCGATCTTTCCGGAACCGAGTTCATCAATAGTCCCGTGTGGGCCGTGATCACTCTTTTCGCCCGAAAACGGGGTCACGAATCCCGCGTAGCGATTGTTGGGATGTCGCCGAGAATCAAGGGCTCCTTTGAGATGATGGGATTGCAGAAGGAGCTTCAGACATTTCCCGATGTCGAAACCGCCCGACGAGAGCTCGTGCAATGAAATGGACCATACTCGCCTTCCGGCTGAAGAATGATTGCCACCAAGATCAGTTATTTCAGGCTGGTTGTTGAGCTTCTTGAGTCGACCGTCAGAACGTTGCTTCGCCCGTCGTCCGTGGCGTTCGATAATATCGTTGTGCAGATGCGTTCCATCGGTGTAGGAGCGATCCCGACCGCGAGCCTGATCGCGCTGACTGCGGGTTTTGTCCTGGCGCTGGTGCTGGAGCTACAACTTAGTCAGATCGGAAAGGTAGAAGTTGTCCCTACATTGCTTTGGATTATCCTCACCGAACAGGTTGTGCCTGTTGGCGTCGCGCTGATCTTTGCCGGCCGCAGTGTGTCTGCCGTGACGGCCGAACTCGGCGCGATGCAGGTATCGGAGGAGATCAAAGCCCTGTTCACGATGGGCATTGACGTAGTGCCCTACCTGCTCGTCCCGCGCTTTCTCGGATTTCAGATCATGTTGCCGATTGTAACGTTAGTCGGCATCTACGCCGCGCTCTTAGGGGGCTGGCTGCTTTGTGGTCCGGTATTGAAAATGAGCGTTGAAGACTATATTTACTACGTATTCGACGGGGCGAGTTTCTGGAGTGTCATGATAGCGCTGATCAAGAGCGCACTCTTCGCATTTCTGGTCGCAACCATCGCATTTTACAAAGGTCTTAATGTCCGAAACGGCTCTCGGGAGATCAGTGATGCGACGACGCAATCCGTGGTCGGTGCGGTAATTATTGTGACAATTGCCAATGCTGTTGTAACCTCATTTCAACTGGCTTGAATTATGAGTCACGCGGTTTTCGGAGCGGAAGAAAAGGTTGCGGAGGCCACGATTCCGGAGGTAGGCGCGCCGGTTCTCGAAGTGGTCGACGTGACTAAAACGTTTCCGAATGGGAGGACTGTCCTGAACGGGGTTAGTTTCAGAGTTTATCCAGAGGAAACATTCGTAATTCTGGGCGGAAGCGGGTGTGGCAAAAGCACGTTGCTGAACATTTTAATCGGGGTCCTAGAGCCTACGTCCGGACAGGTCCGCATCTTCGGGCAGAGCCCACACAAGCTGAAGGGAGCCAAGCTGAAAGAGATGCAAG
>JAFAJU010000293.1 GCA_019236035.1 Verrucomicrobiota bacterium
CTCAGTTGCGGGACAGCGAGGCCAAGGCGGAGCAAACCCAAAAGAATGGCGAGCTAGCGGCCAGCCAGCGCGACGCGCTGCAAGCTCAGTTGCGGGATAGCGAAGCCAAAGCGGAGCAAGCCCAAAAGAATGGCGAGCTAGCGGCCAGCCAGCGCGACGCTTTGCAGGCTCAGCTGCGGGATAGCCAAGCCAAGGTGGAGCAGGCCCAAAAGGATGGCGAGCTGACAGCCAGCCAGCGTGACGCTTTGCAGGTTCAGCTGCGGGACAGCCAAGCCAAAGCAGAGCAAGCCCAAAAAAATGGGGAGCTTGCGGTCAGCCAGCGCGACGCACTGCAAGCTCAGCTGCGGGACAGCCAAGCTAAAGCGGAGCAGGCTCAAAAGAATGGCGAGTTAGCGTCTAGTCAGCGCGATGCATTGCAAGCTCAGCTGCGGGATAGCGAAGCTAAAGTGGAGCAGGCCAAAAAGAATGGCGAGCTTGTGGCCGGCCAGCGCGATGCTTTGCAAGCTCAGCTGCAGGACAGCGAAGCTAAAGCGGAGCAGGCGCAAAAGAATGGCGAGCTTGTGGCCAGCCAACGTGAGGCTCTGCGCGCTCAGCTGCAGGACAGCGAAGCTAAAGCGGGGCAGGCCCAAAAGAATGGCGACCTTGCGGCCAGCCAGCGTGACGCACTGCAGGCTCAGCTGCGGGATAGTGAAGCCAAAGCGGCGGAAGCCCAAAAGAATGGTGAGCTTGCGGCTAACCAGCGCGACTCCCTGCAAGCCCAGTTGAGGGATGCTCAAGCTAGGGTGCAAGAAGCCGAAAAGATTGCCGCGCTTGCTCAGGCGCAGCCAAACACAGGACTCGGGCGCGCCGGGGAACCGACACAGGGCGCCATTCCACCCAATACCGCCCAAAACGTTGAGCCCCCAGCGCAAGATGATCAGGCCTCTGCAGAGCCGGCAGCTTCAGGGGGAAAAAGATCCTCGGAATCGAAGAAAGGACGGCATGCGATTAGACATCGGACGGCGGGCCGGCGGGAGAACGGGAGCTTGCGAGCGGTTGACCACTGGCTGCGGAGGCATCTGCCTCTGGCTATAGACTAGTTCTGTTAAACCGCTTCGCGGTTTCACTCAAGTCGACTTGAGTATAAAGATCAGGGCTGAAGCACCTGGGCGAGATCTGTAACCGCTACGCAGTAGAATCCGACAGACACCAACGGGGTGCGATAAAGCAGGCCCTCTCGAATCACGTGCCTCGCTTTTGGTTGCGGCTCCGCCGCCTTAGTATCTTCTCCTCAGTTCTTGCGATTAAACCACTCAAAAGTAACCATAATAGTAGTCAGCAGTAGACACCCAAGCATTATCGCTAAAAAAGGCCAGAGACCAATCTGGAAAAGCCAGACTATAGCCAAGAGGATTACGGCGATTAGGAATAGGGCCTGGATAGGTGCCGGCAGATTCCATCGATACGAAGACATAAGAATCAATCTACAGAGCTTATTGGATGTCAGGGTAGATCTATTGAATCATATCGTTCAAGAAATTTAAGACACTTCCCTTTCAAGTCAGGTTTCGCACTTGGGGCTCCTTGTGTGTAATGGCGAATTTAGGCATTCAACTCAGAGCCGATGCTTGTATATCTCTTGCCCCGCATAGACCTCCTCCGCGAGGCGCTCGAATGTCGCATCGCCGCTGATTGATGACCAACGGTAAAAGGCTCGATATACTTGGCTGTAGCTAACCTTCTTGGGCTCGCCTTGTCGATTTAGCTCCTGGCCCATCCCTGTCCGAGTGTTCCCGGTCGCGTCGATAGTCCCGTCCGGCAATACCCGGCTTCGTAACCAAGCGTTAGCTTTTTGGAGCATATGAAATAGCTGCTCCTTCGTTTCCTGGTCGGCCACGAGGTCGTAATAACGCTCCGCAAATACCAGCCCGACAGCGTGGTAGCTGCAATCGAAGCCTCCTTTTTCTGGGTTAAAGCCGGAAGGATCCTCCAGACTAATGCCTTCGCGAATGTAGTCCTTCGATTTATCGACCAGAAACTTGTTGCCGCAAAGCGTGCCTGCTTCACCGAATGCCGCCGCCACGAGATAGCGCCGATGCGTATAGGGTAGGTTGTGTTTGCGGCCCGGCAATTCCACCGCGGGTTCGGCCATCCACAACGCCGCCTGGAGCACTCGTGGCTTCATCCAATTGATTTCTTCGGCATAGCGCTCCGCAAACGAACTGGCGCCCAGCACGAGACAAGCGTGAGCCGCCGCTTCAACAAAAAACGAGGTGCTATGGAAGGCGTCGGGGCAGTTGAAAGAACCATCAGGCTGTTGTTGTTCGAAGCCCCACCGCAGGATCTTTAGCCCGCGTTCGATCGCCGCGCTATCCTGTTGAGCGATTCCGCCACAGATCGCATCGACACCGGAGCGCTGTTCCTCGATATACCATTTTCCGGTGTGGCTCCCGTCCCACTGCATATTGACTCGGCCTTGCGCTCCTGAAGGCGCAAGGTCCGCTGCGATCTGATCAGGGTGATGATAGGCGACGCGCTTCATGAATGCGCTGGTCTCGAACCGCAGATCGTCGGCCACTGAGCCGTAGCCGGATTTCGACAAAAGAAGCAAGGCACTCGCACTTAAGACGATCAAAAAACTTGGTCGTTGAACGACCAGCCAACGAGGAACGATTTTTCTCTTCATCGCATTAGTTCGTGAATGCTCAAGATCTCTGGTCAATAGAACCAATTGAGCGGCTTTTCCCGGAACGAGGAATACTCGCCGGCATTGCGATCCCAGAGGTAAACACTCCAGAGATAAGAACGAAAAACCAGGCGAGCGTTGTTGCGCAAATATAGTTGGACGCGAGCGCCCGGATAGCCCCACTGAATGGGCAACGCGCGGTCCGTTAACTGTTGCCGGCTGAAAACAATCCAGAGCCTGTCATTCTTAGCAAAGGCCCGTTCCAAATCATCCAGATTTCCAATGACCTGTGCACCGGCGTTTCGATCGATCAGAGCTCCATGTTTCCGATAGACATAATCGTAGCGAACTGGGGTGGCGAGATCATAGTCGCACTGACCGGTTTCGATCAGCGCTGCCTGCGGAAACACTTCCGTTATCGCGATGCGATCCCCGGCTCGAAGATTTTCTGCGACAAATCTTAAGGCACTGGTGGGATTCGCCTGAAGACTTTGGTCATAGGAAGGCAGAATTCGCCACGGACTCCAAGAGCAAATGGCCACGGCAAACCACCCAAACGCGAGCGCCGTTCGTGTGGGAAGTTGTTCCCGCGCCGGGACAAGCAGCTTCGCGCACTCGGCCATACCGTGCACGCACAGGAGGAGCCAAAGGGGGATCAGATAATACTCGTAGCGGAAGGCTTTGCTGGTAATAAGAAGGTTAACAACTATGACGCTCAGGAAAAGGTAAGTGTAAAGGCAGACCCAAGCGACCTTATGCCGGCGCCAAGCCACCAGAAAACCAGGGATCAGAAAAGCGCTCAGCACAAGGTGAAGCCGCGAATAACCGATGAGCATCGCAAAGAAATCACTCGGCCTTTCGAAACACCATCCGATCCTGGGCTCAACCCGCGGAGAAACCCCTTCGACCGCCGTAAGGCACTTGGCTTGGTAGAAGAGGACATCGACAGCGATCAGCGCGACGGCGCAACCAGCGGCAACCAAAATCCGCGTTTCGTCCGGCCACGGTCTTCGCTGGGCGAACAGAATGCAACAAATTGTAAGTGGCAGGACTTCGAGCACAGTGATCTCCTGACTCAAAACCGCCAGAAGAAAAACCAACACCGTAAGGTATCGGTCTCTCATTCCGGTATTCGCAACGAAACCGCGAAGAAAGAAATAGACTCCGAGCAGATGGAAAAATTGTTGCTCCTGGTAAAAACGAGCGGCATGACCGGTAAAAACCAAAAATGGATGAATAACAAAAAGAGCAAGAGCACAGAAAGCGAAGAACCGATTGAGAGTTAACTCTCTGGCCATCTTCCAAACAAGTATCGCGGTGGCACACGAGAGAAGGACGGACAAAATCCGAAGACCATAGATGTTGCTTCCCGTAAGTGCGGCGAACGCTCCGGCAAGATAATGGTATGCCGGACTACGCGTGTACCAAACATCGTCCAGGAATGCTGGTACACCTGTTTTTGCGATCGCCAGCGACGCTTGAATGGAAACGTATTCGTCTTCGTCAGGCGGCTGGGTATCGAACTGCCACGCGCGCAGAGCGAAGCACAACGCGACAGCTAGCCCGACTAACAGTGGCCAAAGCCAATCTCGCACTCGTGTGCCGGCCGATCTGCCGGGCGTCTGTTCAAGCGTTTTACCCGCTGCCAGGTTCGGTTTAGTCGCCTGAAGCCCAACGGCCAGCACCGCACCGAGGATCCCAAAAATCAACAAGACCAACGGAACCACTGGAAAACGCCAGAACAGGGCTTCGCTCCGTTCTAACATCGTTGACCGTAGCAGCATGCCAGCCCAGACCCACGCGGCCAGAACCGCAAACGCGGTTTGTCCACTGTGAAGCATGGAGGCCAAACGCGGCACCCTTGCCGAGCCGAGCAAGAGGGCGCCAGTGCAGACAAAGAAAAGAGCGATCGAGACGGAAAACCATGGTCGATCTGGGTA
>JAFAJU010000356.1 GCA_019236035.1 Verrucomicrobiota bacterium
CAGATCGAACTGCACGTTCTCCTGAATTTCCTTTGCCAGATAGTCGAACACATTTGCTTCCTCCGTAGTAATTGTGACTCCATTCAGCTGAGCGTTCTCGTTAATCGATTTCACCAGGTCGCCGTTTATTTCGACCGCCGTGACCGCGGCAGCCCCGGCTTTGGCGCAGGCGATCGCAAATGCGCCCTGATTGGAAAAGCAATCGAGAACTCGCAACCCACTGGCAAGCTCTGCAACGGCCTCGTAGTTGTCCAGTTGGTCTAAGTAGAGGCCGGTTTTGTGCCCCGTCAGGAGGTCGACATGGAACCGCATTCCCTTCGACTCCAGTTCGGTGTTCGCTGGTTGCTCTCCAAGGAGGATGCCGGTGACGAGATCGAGCCCTTCCGCTTTCCTGATCGGCGCGTCATTCCTTTCAATGATCGAGCTGGGCGACAGGAGCTGTTGAGCGGCCTCTGCAATCAGCTCCTTTCTTTGGTCCATCGCAAAGGTTAGAGTTTGCAGCACGAGATGAGACCCGTAACGATCGATAATCACACCGGGCAATCCGTCGCTTTCGCTCCAGACAACCCGGCCCGGATTGCGGTGGACTCCGAGTTTTTCCCGCGAGGCAATCGCCTGGCTGATTCTGCGAACAAAGAAATCATGATCCAGCTCTTGTTTGCGGCGGGAAAATCGTCTCGCAACAATCTGAGATTTTGGATTGTAGATGGCAGATCCTAACAATCGATCTTGACCATCCTTTAGCGTGATAACATCGCCGGCTTGAGGGTCACCAAACGTCTTAAGAACCTCAGACGCATAGACCCAGTCGTGTCCATGAAATATCCGCGCTCGCGGTTTAACAACGATCCCAGCCATGCAAGCAGTTACAGCAGGCGGGATCGATGGTCCACAGAAAAGGCCGAGACGGCGTCACGAGTATAAGAACTCGTCCAGCTCCTCGGCTTGATGCCCCGAATACTCAGCCATCTCCTGTTCGGGATACTCGAAGATCTTACCCTCATAGTTTCGGATCACGATTTTTTCGTGATCATGATAGAGGATGTATCCAGGGTTGATCGGGACTTTCCCGCCACCGCCCGGTGCGTCAATGACAAACTGCGGCACCGCGTACCCGGTGGTATGACCGCGCAAACCCTCGATGATCTCGATCCCTTTTGCGACCGAAGTACGCAGGTGTGCCGAGCCATGGATCAAGTCACACTGATAAATGTAATATGGACGTACGCGACACATCACGAGTTTGTGTACCAGCGCCCTCATCACGTCCAGATCGTCGTTCACACCTTTCAGGAGAACACTCTGGTTTCCGAGAGGTATTCCATGGTTTACCAAGCGTTCCAGAGCGGCCTTGACCTCAATTGTCAGCTCGCGAGGATGATTAACGTGAACGCTCATCCAAAGCGGGTGAAACTCCTGAAGCATCTGACACAGTGCGGTCGTGATGCGTTGCGGCAGGAAGATCGGTACGCGAGTCCCGATCCGAACGAACTCTATGTGCTCGATTGCGCGCAAGCGGCGTAAAATGCCGCGGAGTTTGTCGTCGGACAGGAGCAAGGCGTCCCCGCCAGAAAGCAGGACGTCGCGGATCTCCGTGTGAGCTTCCAGATACCGGTAAGCTTCTTCGAAGTCGGTATGTAACTCTTGTTCGCCCACACCGCTGACGACGCGGCTACGAGTGCAATAGCGGCAATAGGCTGCGCATCGATCAGTGACTAGAAACAAGACGCGATCGGGGTACCGGTGGACGAGCCCTGGGACCGGCATGTGGGAATCCTCGCCGCAGGGATCAGCCATCTCTGCCGGGGACCGGTTGGACTCTTCGACGCGTGGGACAACCTGGCGACGGATCGGACAGTTTGGGTCTTCTGGGTCAATGAGATTAAAAAAATGTGGTGTCACGGCCAGCGCGAGCTTGTTTCCAGACAAAATTACGCCGGCGCGCTCCTCGCGGGTAAGGGCGATCTTCTGTTCGAGCTGTTGCAGGTTAGTGACTCGGTTTTTAAGTTGCCATTTCCAGTCGTTCCAGAGCTCGGGATTGACATTGGGCCAAAAGCCTGGTGCGAAGGAAAGGAACCGCTTATCGGCGGTTTCGGCTAAGCTATGCATGATTGGTTGACTAGTTGGTACAACACTAAGAGCGCACTTCCAATTGTCAATTTGTGCACCTGCTTGCTTCTGGCGTTTCTGCTGTCACATTCCCGTATTGGACAGGCGGAAAGAAAGCTTCTGTCAAAGTTAACTTGCAATATGAGCGCTATTCATCGTGTTTCGACCCTCGCTGTCGGGGGACTCCTACTGACCCAACCCTTAACCCAAACGCTTTTCGCCCAGGCGTCAGCTTCGAATCCCGGGAAGGATATCGCGCATCAACTTAACGACGCTTATACAGCCGTTTATGAAAAGGTCGCCCCGGCTGTCGTTGTCGTGGATGTCGAGAAAAACGGCCGGTCAGGGAATTCGTCCAGCCCCATGGATGGATTCGATTTCTTCTTCCGAGGTCCCAAAGACGAGAGTGAACAACCGGATCAGAGTGAGGGGTCCGGGTTCATCGTGCGCCAGGACGGCTACATCATCACCAATAACCATGTGATCGATGGCGAAGATAAAATAAATGTCAAGCTCAAGGACGGGCGGACCTTCACGGCCAAGGTAATCGGGTCTGATGATCGAACCGATGTGGCGGTCATTAAAATCGATGCCACCGGTCTTCCCTCGATAGATTTCGCAAACAGCGACGATGTTAAGGTCGGTCAGATCGTGTGTGCAATCGGAACCCCTTACAAGTTTGCTTATACCTTCACGACAGGTGTGGTGAGTGCCAAAGGCCGAAACGAACTGCTCCCGG
>JAFAJU010000335.1 GCA_019236035.1 Verrucomicrobiota bacterium
ATCTCCCGGTACGCTTCCAGCGGATGGCCGGTAATGTAAAAGCCGAGCAGTTCTTTCTCGTACCCGAGCTTTTCACCGAGTGACCAGGGCGTGTACTGGACGGTGTCTCCATTTGTTTTTGGCGCCGGCGTCAGCTCGAAGTCGCCGAACAATGAGACCTGGCCGGTTCGCCGGTCTTTATGCGCCGAGGCCCCGGTCGCCAAAGCCTGATCGATTCGCGCGAACAACTCCGCTCGATCTCTGCCAGTGAAATCGAATGCGCCCGCGCGAATAAGGTTCTCAAGGGTTTTTCGGTTGACTGACTTCGAATCCAGACGGCTGCAATAATCCTCAACTGACTTGAATGGGCCGTTCTGTTCTCTCTCGACGATGGCCGATTGCATCGCGCCTTCACCGATATTTTTGATGGCTGCCAGGCCATAGCGAATTCCGCGCTGCTCTTCCTGTGTTTCAGGAACAAACTTCAATTGGCTCCTGTTTACGTCCGGTGGAAGAATCATTACGCCGAGCCTTTGGCACTCTGCGACAAAAACGGCGATCTTTTCCGTATTGTTGATTTCGTTGCTGAGCAGGCCGGCCATGAACTCAACCGGATAATTGGCTTTCAGGTACGCGGTCCGATAACTGATTAAGCCGTAGGCGGCGCTGTGGCTCTTATTGAAACCGTACCCGGCAAATTTCTCGAGGAGATCAAAGATCGCATTCGCTTTCCTTTCTTCGATCCCATTAACCCGTTTACAACCCTCGATGAAGTTGACGCGTTCCTTCGCCATCTTTTCTTTGTCCTTCTTGCCCATTGCTCGCCGAAGAAGGTCGGCTTGTCCGAGGGAATACCCGGCCAGGACGTTCGCTGCGCGTTGCACCTGTTCCTGGTAAATCATAATACCGTAGGTGTCTGCGCAGACCTCTTTCAGTAGAGGATGCTCATACTTGATCTTAGTCTGGCCCTTCTTGCGCTTGATGTAGTCCGGGATCAGTTCCATAGGTCCCGGACGATAGAGCGCGATCAAAGCAATGATGTCGTCAAGGCTGTTGACGTCGAATTGCTTACAGAGATTGACCATCCCACCGGATTCCAGTTGGAACACGCCAATCGTTTCGCCGCGGTTCAGCAGATCAAAGGTGGCCCGATCGTTAAGCGAGATCGATTCGAGAGAGAAATCCGGCTGCCGATCTCGGATCAAAGCGGTCGCATCCTGCAGAACCGTGAGCGTTTTGAGTCCGAGAAAATCCATCTTCAGCATGCCGAGATCGGTCAACGGTCCCATCGCATACTGGGTGACCACCTCGTTATCATTGCCGCGGCACAGCGGGATGTAATCGTCCAGCGATCGATCGCCGATCACGACACCGGCAGCGTGGATACCGGTATTCCTGGTCAACCCCTCCAGAACGGTTGCGTAGTTCCAAAGTTGCTGAGTGTTCTCTTCCGTTTCGACCGCCTGTTTCAGTTCCGGGTTCTTTTCCAAAGCCCCTTTAAGCGTGATCCCGAGTTCATTTGGGATCATCTTCGCGATTCGGTCAGCGTCCGAATAGCTCAGACCCATCACCCGGCCAACGTCTCGCACGACGCTCTTAGCCCCCAGAGTACCGAATGTGATGATCTGCGAGACGGCTCGGGATCCATATTTCTGCCGGACATACTCGATGACTTCTCCCCTCCGGTTCTGACAAAAATCAACGTCGATGTCCGGCGGGCTGACGCGCTCCGGGTTCAGGAACCGTTCGAAGATCAATCCGAACCGCAACGGATCAAGGTCGGTGATCCCGAGCACGTAGGCAGCCAACGAACCGGCTGCCGACCCGCGGCCAGGCCCGACCGGGATGCCATGCTGTTTAGCATAATGAATGAAATCCCAGACAATGAGGAAATAGCTCGTAAAGCCCGTCTTCTCCAGAATGGAGAGCTCGTATTCGAGACGCTGGCGAAGCTCGACGTCATTCTCCGCTCGCTCCCCATACCGTTCTCTTAATCCATTGTGGCAAAGTTCGCGTAAATACTGTTCGCGCGTTTTGCCTTCCGGCGGGTGGTAGGCCGGATACTTTGAAACACCGAATTCGAGTTCAAGACCGCACTTTTCCGCGACGCGCAGCGTGTTTGTGAGGGCATCTGGAACTTCGGAGAAGAGGGCCTGCATCTCTTCGGCAGATTTGAAATAGACTTCCGTCGGGTAATGCATGCGGCGCTCGTCATGAACCATCGCCCCGGTGCCGATACAGATCATGACGTCGTGGGCCTCGTGATGGGACCGTTCCAGAAAGTGCGCGTCATTCGCCGCTACGACAGGGATCGCAAGGCCTTTGGAAAGTTCAAGCAGAGCTCGGTTGCATAACTGTTGTGCTTCCAGCCCGTGGTCGTGGAGTTCCAGGTAGAAGTTTTCTGGTCCGAAAATGTCAACAAATTCGCCGGCCGATTTTTGGGCTTTTTTCAAATCGCCTGCCTGGATGGCAACATTGATTTCGCCTTTTAAACAGGCGCTCATGCCAATCAGCCCGGCGCTATGTTTTGCGAGCAGTTCTTTGTCGATGCGCGGTTTGTAATGGAAGCCTTCCAGGTGCGCGGCAGAGACGAGCTTTACCAGGTTGCTGTACCCGGTAAAGTCTTTCGCCAGCAGGGTGAAGTGGAAGGCCGCTTCCCGCGCGGATGACGCGCTTTTGTCAATCATCGAGCCGGGGGCCATATAGACCTCGCAACCGATAATCGGTTTTATGCCGGCTTTCTGTGCAGCCTGATAGAACTCGATCGCTCCATACATGTTTCCGTGATCGGTCATGGCCACGGCCGGCATGCCGTACTCCGCCGCTTTTTTCATGAGATCCGGAATCCGGATTGCTCCGTCCAGGAGCGAGTATTCAGTATGCAGATGAAGGTGGACAAACGAGTCAGTCGGCATCGCCTTCAAGTTACCCGTTGCCGCCCACTGCATCAATGGGAAGTAGTGACGTTCAGCGTTCGACGGGAAACGCCGGGAAACGCCGGGAGCGCCGGGAACGCCGGGAACGCCGAACGGTGAACGCGTCGAACGACGAACGGTGAACGGTGAACGGTGAAAGCCGCTTCCCAAAACTCAAAACGCAAAACCGCGTCTAGCGCGTGATTGGCATTTTCGGCATTTATGGCAGACTATTGCCTCCCAAGGCCGAGGTGGCGAAATTGGCAGACGCGCCAGACTTAGGATCTGGTGGAGCAATCCTTAGGGGTTCGAGTCCCCTCCTCGGCATTTCCCAATGCACGAGACAAGCGGGAACGCGGCACAAGCTCCTAATCCTCTTCCCACAGCCGGCGAAACCTACGCCTTTTGCTCAACTCCAGCCAGCATCTCAACTGCCAGCGCTCTCGCTGAGATTCCCCCAGCC
>JAFAJU010000571.1 GCA_019236035.1 Verrucomicrobiota bacterium
TGGGGCACGAGTACTCGGCTGGTGGGTACTGTCATTATGACTCACGCCGATGACGATGGAGCTGTGCTGCCCCCAAGAATTGCGCCGGCCCATGTCGTGATCTTGCCAATCATATCCAAAGAAGAGACCAGGCAAGCCGTGCTGGAAGCGGCCGCGGCGCTTCGGAACCAGATCGCTGCCCAACGCTACGGGGATGAATCAATCCGGGTGGAGATTGATCAACGTGACATTGGCGGCGGGGTGAAGAATTGGGAATGGATCAAGCGCGGCGTACCGATCCGCATCGAGCTCGGTCCGCGTGATCTTGCCGCCGGGACGGTCGCTGTCTCGCGGCGGGATCGGCCTGCCAAAGAAAAGAGCTTCAAACCATCCGTCGAGTTTGTTGCGCAGGCCCCGGCAATTCTGGAAGAGATCCAGAAAAACCTTTACGATCGCGCTAAGCAACTTCGGGATGCGAACACGCTCCGGATCGATTCTAAAGAGGAGTTTTACGATTTCTTCACTCCGAAAAATAAGGATAAGCCGGAGATCCACGGCGGGTTTGCGCTCGCGCATTGGTCAGGTAGCCCCGAGGTCGAAGCGCAAATCAAAGAAGAGCTCAAAGTGACAATTCGCTGTATTCCTTTTGATGAGGAGGTCCGCGACGATCAGCCTGGGAAGTGTGTCATCTCCGGGCAGCCAAGTCCCCGCCGCGTGTTGTTCGCCAAATCCTACTAGCCTGCATCGCTCACAAATCTTCAGAGATTTGTGAGCGATGCAGGCTCAGGCGTTTTCAAAAGCACAACTCCATTTCCGGATCGATTTGCCGGAAACCGGTCAACCGAAAGACAGAACGATTCTCCGCGGTCGCACGGGCAACGACGTATTCCAAACCCTCCGCTTGTGCCATCTCTGAGATTTCACGAAGCAGTTCACCGCGAAGACCTTTCCCGCGGTATTCCCTCTGCACGAAAAGAGCGGTGATAGACCCAAATTCTCGCTTTAGCCGGCCCGGGCGCGGCAGCCTGGCTATCTTCTGTAAATAGACGCAAGCGATGAGGCACCCCTTGATTTCAGCGACTAAAACCAGCCATTCTTCATTAGCCAGCCGAGCAAGCATGAATTTCTTAAACGACTCGTAAAACTCTGGATCGATCTGGCGAACTCCTCGCATGGCCGGTCCGGCGTGTTCCCAGCGAAGCCGGGCAAGTTCAGGCACATCGGCAGGCTTCGCGAGGCGAAAGGTGAACTTTGCTGTCTCAGAGTAAGGCTGAATCTTCAGATTAACCATATTTTCCATATCCACTATCGACCGATTCCCGCGATACTTGAGCCGTTCCCTTTAAGAAAATCCAAACCGTACGGATGATTGAGTGCGCGTGTCGGTGCCGGTGCAAGCGGCGGTGCGCGACGGTCAAGGGCAGACAGGATGCCTATGCTACCTTGCTGGCGTCCAAAAAATCGTACCTTGGCGAGGCCCAAAGTAACTTAAGCTTCCAGCCTTCCTCCTGAACTCCTGTAACTCCTGACTCCTGAATTCTGACACTGACACTAACTCCTCCATGCAACCTGCGACTCCAGATGCAATGAAATCTTGCTCGAGGCACACGCTCTCGGCTTACCAGCTTTTCATCTACTGTTCAGGCGGTCTTGCCATGAATCTGACCAATCTCGTGCTGTCACAATGGCTCTACGAGCGATACGTGGTAGGCGGTGTCATCGGGACCGCAGCCTTTTCCCTGATCCTATTGGCAGGCCGGATAACTGACAGTGTTTCAGATCCATTCATTGCCTTCTGGACGGACAACGCCTGGACGCGCTGGGGCCGCCGGATACCCTTTATAGTCCTGGCCACTTTACCATTGTCGGCGGTTTGCTTCTTTCTGTGGTGGCCTCCGGAGCACGCGTCCCATTCGATCCGGATTTTCTACGCAGCATCCATGTGCCAAGGCTATTTCCTGCTGTACGGTCTGGTCGTCACGCCCTATCTCGCCTTGCTGCCCGAGATTTCGAGTTCGCGGAGTGAAAGACTGAACTTAACCACCGGCCAAGGTTTCGCATCGCTAGCCGGGACCATGCTCTTCGCACTCTCGGGCTTGGTCATTCAGAAATTCGGCTATGCAGCGCTGGGGCTCATGCTGGCCATAGCCGTCGTGCTCTCCTTTTATCCATTGACCATCACTATTTCTGAACCGGCTCATCCTGAATCTAAGAAGAGCTCCTTAGCCGACCTTTTTCGTTGGATTTGGGAAGTATCAACAAATCGAGATTTTTTGCCGCTCCTGATTTCAACTTCTCTTTACTGGTTCGCGTTAAATCTTTTGCTGATGCTGGTGCCGCGCTGGGTAGAAGCTCGCCTCGGCATGTCGAAAGAGGCGGTCACCTGGCTCATGCTCCCATTCATCGGCGTCAATTTGCTCGGCTTCTTTTTCTTTAACTGGTTCGCCAAAAGGGTTGGAAAGTTCATTGCGCTGGTGTGCGTATTCGTGGTCTCGGCAGTTGTATTTGCGCTTTTCGGTTGGTCCGATCGACTTGGTCTCCCAACAACACCCTTGATTTGCGCTCAACTGGTCACCGGTTTAGCCGGATTACCGGTGGCCGGGTTTGGTGTTGTGGCATTCGCTCTGTTAGCGGATGTCATTGACGCGGACACCGCTAGAACCGGGATACGGCGCGAAGCGATCTATTTCGGAGTGCAGGCCATTTTTCAGAAATCCATGATCGGGCTATCGGTCGTGACATTTGCTTTCTTCCAGCGGGCGCCCGGAACAAGCGGCCTCGGCTGGACAGCGTTGCTGTCCGGCTTCTTTTGCGCTTGCGGGCTCCTTTTCTTTCTGGGCTACCGCCTGCGAAATTGAACGCGAATACGCTTCGCCTACATTGCGCTTAAGCGCTCGCTTAAGGTAAGCGCCCGCCAGGCGACTTATTGTCCCGGAGGGACTGATGAGAGTAGCCAGGCACGAAGTGCCTGGAACGGCGTAAAAAGAAGCGATCCGTCCCGGAGGGACAGGATGATTGGCTAGGATCCGCTGTCGACTCCATCACGGAACTTAGCACATGCATACACGATCTTTGTAGACTAACTAACGCGCAAATACATAATCACACCGTCCCTCCGGGACGGGCTCCTCTCTCTTACGTATTCCAGGCACTTCGTGCCAGGCTACCATCGTGCAGTCCCTCCGGGACGAGGAAAACAAACCGCGATTAAGTTAGCGCCTATGGGTTGAAACCCTGGGTTAGACCACCCTGCCCCGCAATCCGCTTTTGACCTTTTGGCGCACCCTATTGTGTCATGGGAAGTCGAAACGCAGCAGCATGACCGTTTCGCTGCGGAGCCTTTTGACTTCGCCGTTACTCGGGGCCGACTGCAAAGCGCGGCGCGTTTGGAAATCAGCTTCGGCGCGGGCTCGCCGAGATTCGGCTGGACCAGTTTCCTCCTCAAGAGCGTGATCGGCCAGGCGCCGTCCAAAATGTGCGACTAGACGCATATCAGTCGGATCCACAATTATAGCGGCTCGCAGACCATCAAGTGTTCCGTCCTTTATCCTCTCCTCAACCCAGGGGGTCACGGTCCGTTTTGAGAACGGAGAGAGACTTCGCTTTCTCGGATCCGACACACTCCATTGCAGACACCGCTCTAACGGGGTCAATCCGGAGGCTGACTCGGGAAACTTCGCGGCTATTTTCCACCGCATTTCATTGACCTGCTCAAGAGTCAAGACATTCAAAATCTCCGACTGCCCCGATTTCTGCACAGCCAGACCAGCGGTGGCTTCCGCTAAATCAGCCAGTAACAATGCATCCTCGTCGGTTACCAGGCTGTTGCTCGCCGGGACATCCCACAGCCGCGCCGTGCCATCCTCGGAGGCGGTCAGCACCTGTTTACCGTCCGGACTGAACTGCGCAGTCACAACCCAACCTTCATGCTCCATTGGTTCCCCCAAGCTTTGGCCGGTTGCCGCATCCCAGAGACGCCCTGTCCTGTCTTTGGAACCGGTCACTACCTGTCTGCCGTCCGGACTGAACTGCACAGAATA
>JAFAJU010000095.1 GCA_019236035.1 Verrucomicrobiota bacterium
CTTTCCGGATTCGGCTAAGATTCGGAAAGGCGGATTTGCCGTCGCGTCCAGTGATGAACAGATTCGCCATAGCCAGGACATTCTGGCGGATAAGAGTCGCCGGAAGAACGGGGAATAGCCGGCCAACCGTTAGAGCGCCGCGAAGTAGGAACGAGACGGGCGCCTTAACAACTTTGAGGTACTCGAGCATGTGTCTCACCACATCGTCGGGTGACGACAGGGTTGGCAGGACGTCAACGAACCGGAACATCTGGGTCTTGAAAACCGGGTCCTGCATCGACCATTCCATCAAACGGCCATAAAAATCGTTGCTGCTGAATAGCCTGGGAGAACCCTGTTCTTTGTCGATGAGGTCAAAGATCTCCCAGCCCAGTTGCTCGATTTCCGATTGGGTCGTCGCGACGTTACTCATGACAGGCGGACGCATTCAATAAACTGCAAAGCGGTGAAAGAATCAAAAGGGGGAGGAGGGAAACGCCGAAACGTTCTCCCTACGCCGAGACGCCGATACGTTCTTGCCCCTATCGCGCTTTCTGCGAACGCCAGCCACGGAAAATTTCCAGGCCGGGCGGAATCATAGAGATGACGATGATCGCCAGGATCACGAGCGAGAAGTTTTTTTGCACATAAGGGATATTTCCGAAGAAATGTCCTAGCAGCACTACGCTGAATACCCAGACGAACGCTCCGATGACGTTATATGCGAAAAATTTCTTATAACTCATTGAACCCATACCTGCCACAAAAGGGGCGAAGGTCCGAATCAAAGGAAGGAACCGTGAAAGCATGATGGTTTTCGCACCATGCCGTTCGTAGAAGGCGTGTGTCTGGTCCAAGTGTTTCCGTTTAAAGATGCGACTCTGCGGATTGCTGAAAAGTCTCTGACCAAGCTTTTGCCCTATCCAATAGTTCACGGTATGACCGAGAATTCCCGCAACCGTGAGCAGAACCAGAATGAGAGGCAAACTCAGGGGACCCTGCTCCGCCGTCAGCGTGCCGACCGTGAACAACAGTGCATCCCCTGGGAGAAATGGAGTTACGACCAGTCCCGTTTCTGAAAATATAATTAGAAAGAGCAGCGCGTAGATCCAGGACCCGTAGCTATCGGCCAAGTGACCGAGATAAAGGTTGAGGTGCAGAATGATGTCCACGAACTTTGCGAGCCAATCCATAGGGCCAAATCGGCAAACGAATCGGCCATATAGAGGTTTTCTGCAACCGAAATCAGGAAAGCTGGTTCAGAATAAATTTAAACGTTCGGTACAGTAACCGCGTCTATAGTTTCGAACGTATTAGACAAGTGGATACCGGTTAGGGGAAGGGCGGCGACTCGAGCCCTGCCTTAGAAGCAAACGGAAATATTTAAAAGGAATTAACTATGAAGAGACGCAAATTGCCTAGTCGGCCGCTGTGCCTTGGAGATTTGATTTTAGCAGTCAGTTCTTATTCGGATTCTCAGGAGGAGACCGTTGCGACAGTGGCTGATCTTCTGGCTTCGGGGCAGGTAAGGCTCATGAATAACGGCCGAAAAGTGAAAGCTCGAGTTCGGTAACTGAAGCTTGATATCAACTCTCGGACTTAGGTTAAAAAAATCTTTTCATCTGTAGCGAGCGCCTTAACGTCATCGCGTGATTCCACGATATTCCCGGCCCCGTATGCGGGATATTTGGGGCGATGAGCGAAAGTTCTCAATTTGGCTGGAGATCGAGTGCATGGCTTGTGAGGCCATGGCTCGACTTGGGCTGATCCCGGAGGCGGACGCACGGGCCATTCGGGAGCGGGGAAAGTTCTCGGTTTCGGAGATCGTCAAGATCGAGGAACGCACGAATCACGACCTGATCGCGTTCCTTGAGAATGTGGCGTCGTATATCGGGCCGGCGGCAAGATGGATTCACCAGGGTCTCACCTCGTCGGACATACTGGATACCGCGCTTGCGGTACAATTGGTAGAGTCGTGTGACATTCTGCTGGAGGATGTTGCCGAACTGCGAGATGCGATTGGCCAAAAGGCGCGGCAGCATAAGTATACCCCGATGATTGGGCGGAGTCACGGTGTTCACGCCGAGCCGATCACTTTCGGGTTGAAGATGGCACTGATGTACGACGAGTTCGGCAGGGCCGAATATCGGATCAAGGCTGCACGCCAGGAGGTTGCGGTTGGGAAACTAAGCGGCGCTGTCGGAACCCATGCGCACCTCGATCCGAAGGTGGAGGCGATTGTTTGCCAGAAGCTCGGGCTGAAACCGGATCCGTTATCAACTCAGGTCGTTCAACGAGACCGGCATGCGCAGTTTAGCGCAAATCTGGCGGTGGTGGCATCGAGCATCGATCGCTGGGCAACCGAGTTCCGGCATCTCCAGCGAACCGAAGTGCTCGAGTTGGAGGAGTATTTCACTCCGGGCCAGAAGGGAAGTTCCGCCATGCCGCATAAGCGAAATCCAATTACCGGTGAACGGCTGAGTGGGTTGGCTAGGATTATCCGCGGGAATGCGGTGGCGGCTTTTGAAAACGTCGCGTTGTGGCATGAGCGGGATATCAGTCACAGCAGCGTTGAACGAATTATTCTGCCGGATTCATGCATTTTAATGGATTACATGCTGGCGACGCTCACCAAGCTTGTCGCAGGTCTTCAGATATACCCGGAAAACATGCTAGGTAATCTAGAGATCACCAAAGGTCTCTATTTCAGCCAAACAATCTTGTTGGAACTCACACGACGAGGACTTGAACGTAAGCCTGCCTACGAAGCTGTTCAGCGAGCCGCAATGGCGAGTTGGCGAGATTCGAGCGATTTCTTAACTGAGGTAAAGAAGATTTCTGAGATCACATCAACTATTCCGCCGCACGAGCTCGACAAGCTTTGTTCGTTAGAACAACATTTCCGCTATATCGATCAGACTTTTAAAGAGCTGGCTTTATAATTCTTAAGAACGTGATAATCTGCGCCCTAAGTGATCGGTATGTCTCGTCGTATTCTCGTGGTGTTATCTGTCCTGCCATTGATCTTGGCAGGTTGTAAGAAAAGTTCGACTCTCGCAAAACTGGACGACAAATCAGTTCCTGCTGCCTCGGCGTCAGCGACGGCGGCCACGCCAACGCCGCCGCCGGCGGTGGACCGTTCAGCGAAGGTGATTGTGCTTTGTTATCATCGGTTCGAAGACAATCCGCATGATAGCTTGGCTATTGCGCCCGCGGATTTTCGGGCCCAGATGAAGGAGCTGAAGGATAACGGCATCGAGGTTGTCTCATTGAAGGACATGCTGGCGTGGCGTCGCGGAGAGAAATCAATTCCACCAAAGAGCGCCGTGATAACGATCGACGACGGTTACGTGTCCGGCTACGCTGTTGCATGGCCGATCCTGAAGGAATTTGGCTATCCGTTCACAATGTTTATCTACACGAATTACGTCGGCGCCGGCGGCAAGTCGATGAGTTGGGCGCAGCTCGAACAGATGCGAGACGCGGGTGTAGACATTGAGAGCCATACGGTCTCGCACCATGACCTTCGCCACGCTCCCAAAGGCCAGGAATACAATGCCTGGCTGCACAATGAGGTTTATGGTTCAAAAGACATTCTTGAGCAAAAACTCGGAGTCAAGATTGTGGCATTTGCGTTTCCCTACGGAACGCACAATGAATTGGTGCGCAAAACGGCCCTGGAGGCCGGGTATCAAGCGTTATTCACGGTTTACGGCCAACATATGGGGATCGATGCCCCTGCCGACCAACTGGGCCGCTACGCCGTCGAGTCAATGCATCCGGACGTTTTCAAGGCGGCGGTCAATTTTGGCAATAATGACGGCGTTGCCCCCGGCGTGGAAGCGGCTCAGTTGGCCTCTGCCGCTATGGTGACTCAGCCGATGAACGAAGAGAGGATCCCGAATACCCGGCCGGTCATCAAGGCGAACCTCGCTTCAATGGGTGAAGTTGAGCCCAACTCTGTGGAGATGAGGGTCAGCGGGTTTGGTCTCGTGCCGGCAAAATACGATCCGCAGACGAAATTGGTCTCTTACGAATTTACCCAGAACCTAGTTCCGAAAACATATACGGTGATCCTTTCAGCGAAGGTGAAGGGTAGAAAAATGGAGACCCGCTGGAACTTTACGGTCGATCCCTCTGCGCCGGCGGCCGGCAAGCAAGCTGCGACTCAAGGGACATAACCGTGTTTTCACAGCTTTCCGACAAACTCCAGGACATCTTCAAGGATCTCCGCGGGCATGGGAGCATCTCGGAGACAAACATCACTGATGCCCTGCGCCAGATCCGCTTGGCGTTGCTCGAGGCCGATGTCCATTATCAGGTCGCGAAGGACTTCGTCGCCCAAGTCAAGGACAAGGCGCTGGGTCAAGAGGTTTTGCGTTCGGTTACGCCGGGTCAACAGATCGTAAAGATTTTTCACGATGAGCTCACCCAGTTGTTGGGTGGCGGTAACGAGCCTCTGAATCTGAACAAGCCGGCTCGGATTATGATGGTGGGTCTGCATGGTGCCGGCAAAACCACCTCGGCAGCGAAGCTTGCGCTCTACCTGAAGAAACAGGGCAAATCGCCTTTACTGGTGGCGTGCGATCTTCAGCGGCCTGCAGCCATTGACCAATTGGCTATGCTTGCGAACCAGGTCGGCGTTCCGGTATTCACGCCTCAGACAGGGCAGACCGACTTGGTCAAAGTCGGGAGGGAAGCGTTGGAATGGGCCGACTCGCAGAGTGGCAACGTGCAGATTTTTGACACCGCCGGGCGCCTCGAAATTGATGAGGTTTTAGTCAACGAATTGAAGAGGCTCAAAGATGTTTTGGAGCCGCAGGAAATTCTGTTGGTCTGTGACGCGGCGACAGGGCAACAAGCGGTCAACGTTGCGACTCATTTCCACGAAGCCCTCGGACTCACGGGTCTGGTTCTGACCAAACTGGATGGTGATGCGCGCGGTGGGGCGGCGTTGTCGATGCGCGAAGTCACCGGGCGCCCGATAAAGTTTGCGGGAGTAGGTGAAAAGATCGACCAATTCGAACCTTTCTATCCTGAGCGTCTCGCGAGCCGGATACTGGGAATGGGCGATGTGGTCAGTTTGGTTGAGCGGGCGGCTGAAGCCATCGACGAAGAGGAGGCGGCCCGGCTCGAGAAAAAATTTCGCACAGCGAGCTTCGATTTTAACGATTTTCTGGCCCAATTTAAGATGCTGCGGCGAATGGGGCCGCTTGAAAATATCCTTGGCATGCTTCCCGGCATGAGTAATATGAAAGGCTTTTCGGTTGACGAAAAACAGCTGAAGCGAATTGAGGCGATCGTGCTTTCTATGACTCCGGGCGAACGTAAGAGTCCGGATATCCTGAACGCCAGGAGGAGACAGCGGATCGCGCGCGGCAGCGGGACATCGGTCACCGAAGTGAACACGCTACTTCAACGGTTTAATCAGATGAGAAAATTGATGAAGAACGCGGGCCAATTGAAGAAGATGCTAGCCCGGGTCCCGCGGGCTGGGACGAATTGAAGATAGGGACAGGCGAGGGACTTTGTGCCCAACATTGAATATGGCTGTTTCGATTAGACTAAGAAGAGAAGGAACCAAGAACCGTTCTTTCTACCGCGTGGTAGTCGCAGACAAGCGCAGTCC
>JAFAJU010000304.1 GCA_019236035.1 Verrucomicrobiota bacterium
GGTCACCGCTAAGCCTCCGGCGACGAGCGCCGGCTCCCGCAAGAGCCCAAGGCCTGCCGTGTGGCCGAGTGAAATTGGTGTGCCGGACTCGGACCAAATGCCGTCCTCCTGTCTGGAATAGGTGTGAACGTTATCGTCCTTTCCTCCGCTGACGTAAAAGCCTTTGCCCTGCGGATCAAATGCGAGACCGGCGAATGTGTTCGGGACCTTTAACACCTGTCGCTGAAGCGGGCTGGTCGAGCTAAGATCATAAATAAAGATGTATTCCTGAGAATCTTCACGCCGTGGCTTACCATCGGGTCCAAACATCAAATTGTAGCCGCTGGTGAGAACGAGCAGAGTACTCTGGTCTGGACTGACAGCCGTGCTGATCGCCCCGCTCGCGACGAACCCGGGAAAGCCCGTCAAGCCTGGGTTCAATAGTTGAAAGGTCGACCCGGGAACAGCCATCGGTGTGATTTGCTTTCCGGTGGGTAAGGCAACCGGCCCAGAGGCGGCGCGTTCGCCGGCGTTTTGCGCCGGAACCCTTACGAGGACAAGGGCAACAAAGAGCGGTACAAGAAGGGATCGGAGCGGTCGAGACACCGTTGAGCCTGGCATAGGTCCAATGATATGCCAAGCGCGGGCTTCCCGAAAGGGACGCGCTAGCCTGCATCGCTCACAAATCTTCAGAGATTTTGTGAGCGATGCAGGCTCAGGCAGAAGAATGGTGCGGCTACGCCGGACCATTCTGCTGCTACTGCTTGTGCTCCTGCAGCAGTTTTTCGAATTTTTTCACTTTGGGAGCAACAACCAGCCGGCAGTATCCCTGGTCCGGGTTTTTCGCGAAGTAGTCCTGATGATACTCTTCCGCTTTGTAGAAAGCCTGAAGCGGGACAATCTCGGTCACTATGGGATCGGACCAATCCTTCTGTGCTTCAGCCTTTACCTTTTCGGCGATCTGTTTCTGGTTCGCGTCCTTGTACAAGATGATCGACCGGTAGGAAGTCCCGACATCCGGCCCCTGCCGATTGAGCGTGGTCGGATCGTGGGCGTGAAAGAATTTTCGAAGCAGATCCTCGTAGCTGACCACAGAGGGGTCAAATTCCACCTGCACAACCTCAGCGTGACCTGTGGTTTCGCTACACACCTGCTCATAGTTCGGATTTTTGGTCGTTCCCCCGGCGTAACCTGAAATCACCGACGCCACTCCAGGGACCAATTTGAATTGCGCATCCAGACACCAGAAGCAGCCGCCGCCAAAAACTGCCGTCTCGAGTTGCGATGAAGATTTCATATCTTTCGTTTGGGCTAAAGAAACTGTCGCTACTCTATCTAAACAAGCAAGGAAGAGCAGTCCTGAAAAGGCCACCATCACAAACCGATTCAACCCTGTCGATGTTTTCACTCTATTTGAAAAGCTTGACGTATTCGCCATAACCTTCGGCCTCGAGTTTATCGACGGGAATGAAACGCAGTGCGGCAGAGTTCATGCAGTACCGCAATCCGGTTGGTTTTGGGCCATCGTCAAAGACATGGCCAAGATGAGCGTCGCTCTTGGCGCTGCGGACTTCGGTCCTGGTCATGCCGAGGGAATCATCCGTTTTTTCTACGACGACGTTCGGATTGATCGGCTTGGTAAAACTTGGCCAACCAGTCCCTGAGTCGAATTTGTCCTTCGAAACGAAAAGCGGCTCACCAGAGATCACATCGACATAAATGCCGGGTTCGTGGTTGTCCCAGTAGGCATTTCTGAACGCAGGCTCAGTCCCGCTTTGTCTCGTCACATAGTACTGCTGTGGTGTCAATTGCCGTTTCAGTTCGTCATCGGATAGCTTAGACATATCGGTTCGAGATTTAGGTGAAGTCTGGCTGAAGGCGGTGGTGACGCAAACACCGATCAAGGCCGCCGCAACCAGAATGGAAAGGTTCTTCATTTAAAACCGGAGAGCCCGCAGATGGTGCAATTATTCCAGGAGGAATTAGTGTCAGTGTCCCTTCAGGGCGCGCAATGACGTAGGCGAACCGTCTCGGTTTGCTCCGTTCTGGAGAGGGCAAAGCGGGACACTTCGCCTAACTGTGGCGCCGTTCCTTCACCACAAGGACGGGACATGGCGCGTGCTCGACAACCCGTTCTGCGGTACTCCCAACGAGCAAACGTGTCAGCGGAGAACAGCCGTGCGACCCGATGATAATGAGGTCAACGTTCAAGTGGTTTGCCGTCCGGACGATCTCGTCGAACGGACATCCCACGCGCAGATAGGACTCTACCTTGAGTCCCCGATTTAGCAGCTCTTGCTCGACCGCCGCCAGGTGTTCCCTTGCTTCCTGCTCAGCAGTATCCACATGAGCCTTGACCGCCTCGGGCCGTTTTCGGCGCGCAAACGGAGTTACCACATAGTCAGGTACCTCAAAAACATGCAGAATTTGGACCGTAGCTTCGTACCGAGAGGCAAACTTCACAGCGTATGAAACCGTCCTCTCAGAATGTTCCGAGAAATCGATCGGAACGAGAATTCGCTTATAGATCGGGTCAACCTCTTGCCGCGTGGCCCGAACAGTCTCCTCGGTCGCGCTCTTGGAGCCGGTGGCTGAATCAGGGAGAACGTCTTCCTTCATAATAAGATCTAAATAGCAGACTAGAACATTCTTTGGGTGAAAGCACGCACAACCCGAAAGGAGTCTTAAAGACGTGCAATCCCGGCTCGCGCGGGAGCGCGCCCCTACCAGCTGCAATCCCGGATCACAACGCGCCCATTGTCTACCAGGAGAGCGTAGCGCACCGGAAAATAGATAAAACGCTCCTGAAACAGCACCACGAAAGATCCAAGCCCGGCAAGTGCCAGTG
>JAFAJU010000322.1 GCA_019236035.1 Verrucomicrobiota bacterium
ACTTCGCTCCTGGAGGCTGTGTCTGTCTTGACCCGTCTGCAATCGCCAAGAACCAACTCGCTCGTCCAGTTAGTCCGGCTCGGGGCAAGGGGTCTGGTGACTGATGGCTTCGTCTCAGACTATCATCTTCAATTCTATTACAGCAAAAACCGGCGTAAACTGGCCCTGGATGCCGTTGAACAGAAGAACGCCGACTCTTATCTGGGCATTGCGCGGGTGGTCTATTTCGCCAACTCCGATATCGACTTGATTCGCGGCGCAGGAGAGGCGCGCAGAAGTTTTCTCGATTTTGTCTGCAGCCAGTTGTTCAAGAATTACCGCGAGATCCTTCGGTCGTATGAAAAGGCGCTGTATTCGCGAAATCGCTGTCTGAAAATGATACCGAGCCGACCTCGTGAAGTGGCTGCCTACAGCAAGCCCTTACTCCAATTTGGGCATCAACTCACGGCGTTGCGCGCATTTCTGGTGGAACGCCTGGAGCCGTATGTCGTCGAGGCATTTGCTGCAGTGAGCGACCGGGACGAGAACGCAAGCTTGCGCTATCGACCGGGAGCCACTGCCGATTTCGAGAAGGCCTTGCGAGAGTCGGCGGAGGAAGAGTTGCGACTGCGGATGACTCTTGTCGGTCCACACCGCGATGATTTCCAACTCTTTCTCTACAGCCAGCCGGCCGACCTGTTTGCCTCTGAGGGCCAGCAACGAACTGCCGCCATCGCCATAAAGCTTGCGCAGGCGAAGATTCTTGAATTGGAATTCAAAAAACCGCCCTTGCTGCTTTTGGACGATGTCTTTGGAGAGCTCGATCTCATTCGACGGAACCGGCTATTTTCGGCTTTGCCTTCCAGGGGTCAGCGCCTGGTCACCACGACGCACCTGGATTGGCTCGAATCATTACCCGCCGGGAAAGTGTATCGCATTCAGGAGAACCCGCTGGGCGAGCGCATCTTAGAGACAATGTGCTGAGCCTGCATCGCTCACAAATCTTTGGAGATTTTTGAGCGATGCAGGCTCAGTGGGTGATTTTTGCGGGCTAGCAGCCTATTTGCCCGCCAACTCTTCCTTCAACTCCCGCTCGGCTTGTACCCAGTCAGAGGTCTCATCGCCTTGAATCCCCAGGCTCTTCCGTCGCTCGCCGATAAAGTATGCGCGGAGTTGAACCTGCTCGTAGCTTGGCTCCGTTGCTCGCTTGGAGCGAACCGAACTCTTGGCCGTTCTGGTGCTCGGACTTTTCCGCACAGTGGTCTTCTTCGGTTCTGCCAAAGCCGGGACCTCTTCGATAGGAAGTGACACAGCCTTTGCTTTTTTAACGCTTCGCTTTTCTTTCGCGACCTTTTTCGATTTGTCTTCGCCTTCCATCTTTCCGCTCATTCCTGGTTAATAATTTGCCAACTCCAATGTCGCGCATATTAGTTCGAAACCGCTTCCAGTAAACCGAAAAAGCCTGGATTTTCGTCCAAATCGTGGAAGATACCGCAACAGATTATCGAACCGTGACAGCTAACCCTTTCAATACGAAGCGCTTCTTCGGCCAGGACACGGATCGCGTGTACGTCAAGATTTGCGGGATCAGAAACGAGGCCGATGCAAAGGCTGCGATTGAATCTGGAGCAGATGCTTTGGGGTTCAATTTGTACCCAGGATCGCGGCGGTTCATTCAATGGCAAAAAGAGCTGGCCTGGATCCGAGAGCTTGAGGTCTCGCGAGTGGCCGTCGTCGTCAATACTGCCCTGGATGAAGCGACTAGATTGATGGATGCATTCGACGGGCTGCAACTTCATGGCGAAGAGTCCAGGGAATTTTGTGAATCGCTGGCTAAGCACCCGAAGCCGGTCCTAAAAGCGCTCCGCTTTAAGAATGTCGATTTGGTGCATCAGGTTCGTGGTTATCCGGTATTCGGTTTTCTAATCGATAGCCATCGAGAAGGAGTGTTTGGCGGAACCGGCGAGCAGTTCGACTGGGCGCTTTTGAAAATGGTAAGCCTGGATAAACCGCTCATCATAGCCGGTGGGTTGACGCCGGAAAATGTGGCGGAAGCCATCCGCGAAACCAGGCCTTACGCGGTTGATGTAGCGAGTGGAGTAGAAAACAGAGAAGGGCGCAAAGACAAAAAGAAAATGCAGGAATTCGTCGCGGCCGTCAGAGAAACATCAGTGTCACAGACACGCTGAAACAGAAGAGAATTTGAACAGAAGGCAGCAAAGGTATGGTGCCTACATTCAAAATAGCAGTTCTGGCCGGTGACGGCATCGGCCCCGAAGTGATGGCAGAAGCGATCGCCGTGTTGCAGCGATGTGCGGAGATCGATAAATTTGACATCGACCTGAACGAGTCCCTGGTTGGGGGAGCAGCAATCGATGCTACCGGCAAGGCGCTGCCCGAGGATACGCTATCAAATTGTGAACGCAGCGATGCGATCTTGTTTGGTTCGGTCGGCGGTCCAAAGTGGGAGCGACTACCTCCTAAACAGCAGCCGGAACGTGCTGCCCTGCTCCCCCTGAGGAAACATTTCAATCTCTTTGCGAACCTGAGACCTGCAATTTGTCTGCCGGAACTTTCAGCCGCCTCTCCGCTCAGGCCCGACCTGGTTCAAGGCGGATTCGAAATCCTCTGCATCAGAGAATTAACTGGAGGCCTTTACTTTGGGCAACCGAAAGGGACTCACGAAGAACACGGAGAGACCGTTGCGATCGACACCATGGTCTATCGTAGGTCGGAGGTTGAGCGGATCGCACACCTGGCATTTGGGATTGCCAAGGTCCGGAAACGGAAACTTGTCTCCATCGACAAGGCCAATGTGCTCGAAAATAGCCTGCTGTGGCGCTCTGTCGTAAACGAAATCGCATCGAGTTATCCGGAAGTGGAATTGACGCACTTGCTGGTTGACAACGCGGCGATGCAGTTTATCCGCGCCCCCAAAGCCTTTGATGTGGCGGTCACCGAGAACCTCTTTGGGGATATTCTCAGCGACGAACTCGCGATATTAACGGGTTCCATTGGAATGTTGCCGAGCGCCAGCCTGGGAACCGGATATCATGGTTACTACCGGTTCGGCCTGTACGAGCCGAGCGGCGGATCGGCGCCGGATATCGCCGGAATGGGTATCGCCAATCCGATTGCCCAGATCCTGTCCGTGGCGATGATGCTGCGGTATTCATTTGACTTGAACGATACGGCCGCGCGGATCGAATCTTCGGTCCGCAAAACCATCGCCGAGGGATTTCGCACCAGAGATATCCACTCCGAAGGAACCCGCCTGGTCTCAACCAAGGAAATGGGCGCCGAAATCAGATCGAATCTGGGCCGCGCGCCATCCCTGAAAGCATCATCCTCGATGCCTGATCAGTGAACTCGAGAACGGCTGCGGGCCCAAACGGTAGATGGTGACTGATCGCCAGTTTGGCAATGCCGTGTACGATCGACCAGGCTGTTAAAGCCGGTGGCTCCGGGTCACCGGCTGACAAGATGCCTGCCTCCTGGCATCCGACAATGAATTTCAGCAGAGTATCAAACGCCTCGCGCCCGGGCAGGGCGTATTCCGGATATTTTTCCTGGCTAGAAGGCAAATCGAACATCACCGCAAAATGCTGTGGCCAGCGAAGCGCGAAGTTGACATAACCGCGCCCGCAAAGCCTGAGACGTTCTTGGGGAGTTTGGCCTTGAGCGGCTGACCGTTTCATGGCCGCGCTCAGCCGTTCAAAACCTTGCTTGGCGACCGCCGCGAGAAGTTCGTCTTTGTCGCGATAATGGCGGTAGGGCGCGTTGTGCGAAACTCCGGCGCGCCGGGCAACCTCGCGAAGGGTAAAGCCCTGCGGTCCGACTTCGGCGACGAGAGCGACGGCGGCATCGACGAGCGCTTCCTTGAGATGACCATGATGATAAGGGCGGATATTCTGCATTGACCAGAAACAGTATAGCATGTTGACAGTAGCAACATCTCGGCTTAGCATGATGTGTGGAGTGTCAACATGAAATTCGCTTCTTTTAAACAGCTTTCCCTCGATAATACCTGGGACGCGATCGTCATTGGCTCAGGTATCGGCGGGCTCGCCACCGCCGCCTTGCTTTCTTCCTACGCCCATAAACGAGTGCTCGTGCTCGAACGTCACTATGTCGCCGGTGGATATACTCATGTTTTTCACCGTCCCGGTTACGAATGGGACGTCGGCCTCCACTATATCGGCGCAGTTCAAAACGAGGAATCTACGGTGCGCCGCGGTTTCGATCTGATCACCGATGCGCAACTCAAATGGGCGCCCATGCCGGACATTTACGACCGCTTCGTCATCGGTGAACGAACCTACGACTTCCCGACCGGGGTCGAACGTTTTCGCGATCGGATGAAAGACTATTTTCCGCAGGACGGAGCTGCCATCGATAAGTACATCGCCGCGGTACAAGCCGTGCATAAGGCGACTGAGCCATTCTTCGCGGAGAAAGCGATCCCCCGTCCGATCGCCTATTTGCTGGGAGGCTTGATGCGGGCGCCCTTCCTGCGATGGGCCAATCGCACTACCGCCGATGTGCTCCGTGGTTTCACGCGCAATGATGAACTGATCGGAGTCCTGGCGGCGCAGTGGGGCGACTATGGCCTTCCACCGGGACAAAGCAGCTTCGGAATGCATGCGATTGTCGCCAATCACTACTTCGAAGGTGCCAGCTATCCCGTCGGTGGCGCGAGCCGGATCGCGCAAACGGTCAACTCGGTTATCGAAAGGGGTGGCGGCAAGATCGTCGTCAATGCCGAGGTTGCAGAGATATTGCAGGACGGTCAAAAGGCCGTCGGCGTCCGTATGTCGGATGGAAGGGAATTTCGAGCCGGGACGATTATTAGCGATGCTGGGGCGCGTAATACCTATGAACGCCTGATTTCCCGAACAAACCCGGCCCTGGAGAAACTTCGCACCGAAATGCGCGCCATTCCTCCTTCCACTGCGCATCTCTGCCTGTATGTCGGGATAAAGGAATCGGCGGCCGATCTCGGCATTAGCGGAACGAATTTGTGGATTCACCCGACGTACGACCACGATGCCAATGCGGCGGGCGCTATTGTAGGATCCGCGTACCGCTTCCCTTCTCTCTACATCTCTTTTCCCTCAGCCAAGGACCCGGATTTTGAGCGGCGGCATCCGGGCCGTGCTACCATCGAGGCGGTTGCGCTGGTGCCATATAGGCGGTTTGAACAGTGGCAGGAAACGAGTTGGAGACGCCGGGGACCGGATTACAATGCTTTCAAACAGGAGCTTTCGATTCGTCTGCAATATGAACTCGAGCGGCATGTTCCTGCGATCTCCGGTAAGATTGACTACGCAGAATTGTCGACCCCGCTCAGCACGCGGCATTTCATGAACTACGAGCGCGGCGAATCGTACGGACTGAGTGCGACGCCCAAACGGTTTCGGCTCCGCTGCCTGACCCCGCGAACTCCAATCCGCAATCTTTATCTGACAGGACAGGATGTTGTCAGCCTTGGTGTCACAGGAGCCTTATTGGGTGGTGTGGTGACGGCTTCAGTTGTACTCCGTCGAAATCTGATGGCCACACTCTCCAAACCGGCCTCGAAAAGAATGGCGGTAAACAAAGCAAACACGCGAGCACCCGAGAAGCAGCCTGCCATGGCCTGACCCCGGGCACCGCCATTGAGCGGCGCAGCATAGACATTTTGCGTGCCGGGTGCGTGGCTGCGCCGTGACTACAGGCTGGAAGCCTATGCGGGGTAGACGACGGCGCGTGTCCTAAAGCTGCGATCCATCCTCGGTTTATCGTCGGAAAATAGATGACAAATCAACAAAAATAATTTCCGGTTCCAATACCATTGGCTGCTTGTTATTTTCAGCGATAGTCCAAGGAAGTGCTGCCACTGAGGCGTACGTCATGGTGTCCATAGCGACCACCCTTTCTGTTTAAAAATATAGCCCAGCAACTCGCTGTTTCAATGGGGCTGGCCTACCGAGGAGATTCGCTCTGCTCTTCCGAGGTTTTCGGGGGAACAATCGACGATGCTCCTGAGGGGACAGCGCCGCTAGGCGCACCATTTTGTCCTGAGAAAGCGGCGATTTTCCCACTCTCAAGGCTCCAGAGCCTGAGAGTCCGATCCCAGGAGGCCGATAGTGCACAACTCCCGTTAGGTGTTACCGCCACTGCGCTGATATTGTCCGCATGACCCTCGAGCGTGCGGATCGTTCGACCGGTCTCCAGATCCCAGAAGCGCAAGGTTTCATCTCCAGAACCCGAAACGACGTGGTGACCATCTGGGGTCACCGCAACGGCGCTGACCCAGTCGGTGTGGCCTTCGAGGGTACGGATCGTTTGACCGGTCTCCAGGTCCCAGAGCCGCAGCGTGCGATCTCCGGAAGCCGAGATGGCATAGCGACCGTCGGGC
>JAFAJU010000401.1 GCA_019236035.1 Verrucomicrobiota bacterium
TTTCGATTGGGATGCATGGAACAGCGACGGCCAGGCAGTGAAAATAGGCGTCGAAATCATAGCAAAAATCATTGAAGAAAACGGAGGTGCCGTGGCACGCGATATTTTGCGTGACAAAATCGAAGGGAAAGGCCTCTCCAGACGAACCGCCTATCGTCGAATTGAAGAAGCCGAGAAACTCAAGCTAATCAAGTTCCACAAAGGAAAAGACGCCTATGAGCTGTATTAACTGGTCACGGTTCTTTGATGAAGCTTGTTTTGGCTTCTGCGCGCATAAAATTGTCGAAAAATTCTTAAGATCGAGTAGTTCCTTGCGCCATGCGGAGCTGGTCCCGGCGAGCGCGGGGCTTCAGAAAAGCCCTTCGGGCTCCCTTGGCATTGTTGCTCGGGCCTGCAGTGGTTTCGCGATGGCGGACTACCCGGGCGTTGGCTTTCAGGATCCGCAGTACTTCTGCGATCGCCTGGGGGTTCTGATGCGCGCCATGGCCCGAAGGGACGATG
The DNA here is from genome assembly GCA_019236035.1 of Verrucomicrobiota bacterium. Lineage (GTDB taxonomy): Bacteria > Verrucomicrobiota > Verrucomicrobiia > Chthoniobacterales > JAFAMB01 > JAFAMB01. Next base: position 502 of record JAFAJU010000401.1, read on the forward strand.
TCTTCGCTCTCCGCGCCGTTCAGGTGTGAGCTCCAGTACGGCACCACTCCGTCACTGGAATTCGGTGAATCGCCGCGCCCGCGATCGCCGATGATTGTATTGTACGGCACACCCGGTGTCATCGGAATCGTGTTCATCGCGCTGAGAAAACGGCTTCTCGGTGAAAGAGAATCGACGCTGTTGGATCGGCGCATCGGTTTCAGCTCAGCGTCCTCGATCCGCGTCAGACGCAGCATCTCCCGGCTGGCTTGAGTGCTCAGGGTGGCTTCCCGAATAAGCATGGCTGCGAGACTCCCGAGCACTCCCTTTGCCATGTTGCTGCCGCGCAGCGGCGCGGCGATGAAGATGACACGTCCAATCTCTGGCCGATGTCGAAAGAAAAGTTCCTCCCGAAAATATTCCCGCGCCTTCGGCGACAACGGCACTTCATCCGGCGGAGCACCGAAGATGTTCATCCAAAGTTTGTTCCCGCTGTCGGTCAACAGCAGGCGGCTGATGCATCCTCCCATGCTGTGGCCGATTACAACCATTGGTTTCATTTTTGGAAATCGCTTTTCCACGGCATCGAGCTCGTGGCGTAAAATTGCGGCTGAGTAGGAGAACGGGTAACCCGACGGGTAGCTATAGAACCAGAACTGGTAATGCTTTCGGATCGCCAGGTCACCGCGCAGCTTGTTGATCATCGGCGCCCAGGTAGCCTGGGAATCTTTCAGCCCGTGAATCACCAGCACGACGGTTTTGTCAGGATCGTAGGGCTGGAGCCGCTCAATGGCAGCAGTGTGTGCATATTTCTCCGGGTTCAAAAGACGGGAGAGCTCGTGTTTTTGGGGATCGCTCTGCTGGAGCATGACGGCAAGCGGCACAGTGAAGTCGGCTGCCAGCGGAACCGTGTGCCCATTGAACGCCACCGCTTCTCTTGCGAGTGGATCTTCGAAAGAGAGGACACAGCGGCGTCCCTCTAAATGGGCTACGACGGTTACGCTGTAAAAGATCCGCGAGGGCGCAAAATCCGCCCGTCGGTTTTTCGGCTCTCGTTCGACGGCGACGATCGGCGCTCCGATTCCATAGCGCGTTATCCGCTCGGTCACATATTTTCCGCCGACATCGAACTCGTCGGCCGGGGTAAATTCGTACAGCGCGGGGTTCCACTCGGGCCGCGGATCGGGTTTGTGCGTTAGCGTGAAATCGCCAGCCGAGCTAGGGACCGTTAGCGGCGCGCTCCATGGATCAAGTTTCGCGTCATGAATGATCTGGAAAATGCGCGCGATCCCAAAGTTGTAATCGCGAACAGCGGTTGCGTTTGTTGGTTCGCGCTCGAGCTCGCGCGATGCTGCTTGCAACGCAGTCAGACAGTCGGCAAGCGCAACGGGCGGCTTTGCGTGTTCTTCCCGCATCGCCTTTGTCATCTCCTGCTCGGCGGCGGCCAGCGAGTCGACGGCCGGTGCCCCGGTCAGGTGCGGATGGACGAGCGAAACCTTTACGTACGGGCTGGCGCAGCCAGCTAAGATGAGCGCGTTGCCGAGGATGCACAGATGCGCGCGCATATTAGTTGTTAGCGAAGTAAGTTGAATCAACCATTGGCTTCCGCACCGCTGGCGCGTCGGTCACAATCACGGTTGTGCCCGGCGCGATTTCATCGGCTACCTTCTGCGCAAACTCCGGACTGAACCGCAAGCGCGACGCAAGTTTTTCCGCATCAACACCGCGACCTTCGCCGTCCACTCGCATCCACCGGCCGGCTTTCCGCCCGGGCGCCAGCTGACTCGGTTTGCCGGTCGTGCCCTCGAGCAAGGTAAACACGTGTTCGCCAAGCCGGCGGCCCTTGACCTCAAGCGCAGCGCGACCGATTGGATTGCCGTTGCGATAAACGTAGAGCGCCTTATCAGCCGAGCTG
>JAFAJU010000426.1 GCA_019236035.1 Verrucomicrobiota bacterium
CAATCGGTGCCGGTATTTCTGTACCTGGGCAGGCGCGCAGCGGCATTCCCGGCGCAAATCCCCATAGTGCCCGCAGGGGCACGGGTTCATCGCCGCAACAAGCATAAATTCCGCCGGAAACGTCAGCGACCCTGCCGCCCTTGAAATGGTCACTTTCCCATCCTCCAACGGCTGCCTCATGACTTCTAAGGTCGACCGATGAAACTCAGGAAGCTCGTCCAGGAACAACACGCCATTGTGCGCGAGACTGACTTCACCAGGAGCCGGCTGGCCGGTTCCTCCCAGCAGCCCGGCATCAGAAATGGTGTGATGCGGACTGCGAAAGGGCCGGCTCGTGACAAACCGATGCTGGCTATTGAGCAGTCCACAAATGCTATGCACCTTGGTGGTTTCGATCGCTTCCCGCAGGGTGAGCGGCGGTAAAATCGTCGGGATCCGTTTCGCAATCATCGATTTCCCTGATCCCGGTGGCCCGATGCAAAGAATGTTATGGCCCCCAGCAGCAGCCACTTCAACTGCTCGCTTCACATGGTGCTGACCTTTGACTTCAGCAAAATCGAGCTCCTGTTCAGTAGGCGCTGTCTCGGGCCAGCCATTGGTCGAGCGAACCGGTTCCAAGACCTTTTCTCCACGCAGAAATTGCACCACCTCAGACAGCGAACAAACTCCATAGACATCGACACCCTCCACCACAGCAGCTTCCGTGGCGTTGTGAATCGGCACGATAAGAGTTCGCCGATTTCGCCGTTTTGCTTCCAAAGCAATCGACAGGACTCCCTTGACCGGACGCAACTGACCTGAGAGCGCTAGTTCGCCGGTGAGATAGAACGGTTCAAGATCGGGCAACCGATTGTTTTCTTCCAATTTCAACATCCCTAGCGCGATCGGCAGATCAAAGCTGGGTCCTTCCTTGCGAACATCTGCCGGCGCGAGATTGATCGTGATCCGTTTGCCACTCGGCCAGCGCAGCGCGCTGTTGCAAATGGCCGACGTAACCCGATCTTTGCTCTCTTTCACAGCGGTATCCGGTAGTCCAACAACCGCTATTTTGTCGGCGTTGCCCCACCCGGCGTGGACTTCGATCTCGACCTCAAATGCTTCGACACCAACAACCGCAGCGGAATAAACCCTTGATGACATAACAATAACATATCATGTTGTGTTGTTCTGGTGTTGGCAAGTTGTTTTGATTGAAGTCGCGCCGGGATAAAGCCAAAAATCTCGCGCGGAGGGTCGCGGAAGAACACGGCCCGGCGGAGCCCCAACCAAAAATTTCGGCGTATGGCTGGCGCCCGCTGAAACGGTTTCAGGGAATCTTCCTGTGGGAGTCTTCTGGCTTGGTGCTTCTGTACCTTTGCTTCCTTTGCTACCTTCTGTGCAAATTCTTCTCTTCGCTTCCTTGTGTGAAGGCGTGGGCCCCTTGGTCTTAGGAGATCCGACCAGCTCTTTGCAGGCTAGGCTCGATTGATCGGCCTATGGCTAAGAGTGTGACCCGAAACATTAGTCGATCCGCCGCTCGATCGAGAAAACAGGGAGCGGACACCAAGAAAGATCAGGTAGGCAGCGCCGACCCACCGGACGGCTTCATACGCCAATGCAGTGGCCGAGCGGGTTGTCCACCAAAGAAGGTCGCAACACCTATTTGCCTGTGTCAGGGCCGCTTAGCGCCGCGAAACAAGAAAGATCGGTCTCAAGCAGTTGCGGGACGTAAACCTGGTAAGCACCGCCAATGAAAAACACATTAGCAAACTTCGGGTCAGTAGATGAGACCGGTAGCCCGGCGTTCTGACCGAACATCCCCCAGGCATTGACCGTCAACTGCACTAAAAAGAGGGTTTGCAGGTCGTTCCATTCGTGCTTCACCGCGGATCGCACTCGAGCCAGTCGCACAGGGTTCCCACCGGGAAAATCGGCACGGCTCAAATGTTCACCAAGACCCGGGCAAAGATGCAAGCGACCATTATTGAGCAGAATATTTTGCGCATTCCGCAGGTTCCACCACGGGCTCCACAAACCGCGAGAGGTGTTAAAAGGGTATGGAGTCGAATACTTAAAGAGCTCCGTTCCACTCTTCATCTCGATCGGATGCTGCCCAAACGAGCGGCGAAAGCCCTTTTTTTCGTCTGGAGTGACCTTTTTATCCCAAAAGTCCCAAAGATCCGATTTTGTGGTGAGAGCCATCTAGGCTCGAAGTTTACTCTGCCACGCCTTTGGCAGCATTCATTTCACTTCGATATTTCCCGATCTCGGTTTTGTACTCCTCTTCACCCTTTTTGTAGGCTTCGCTGGATATCAGATGGTTCTGATACATTTCTTCCAAGCGCGATCTCTTGCGTTCCGCCTCCCGTCGCGCTTTCTCGAGGGTTTTCCGCCCGGTTTTCTGGCGTTCGCCGTCGGATCTGCGTCCACTGTCTACCGGTTCTCTATCCAGAAATTCGTTATCTTTTGCGAGTGCGATTCGGTCCGGTTGCGGTCCTGGTGAAAGGCTGGGAGATGGGGCAGGAGTTGAGGTGGGAGTTTGGTTAGTAAGCGAATTTTCTTCGGCAAGCGGGGTTCCGGGGAGAGAGCTCTTTACACCGGATGACGTGGCCCCTAAAGTCATCGCAACCCTATCGCCTTTTTCCGAGGGCGTACCTTTCGGCATCTCTTTTGCGGGGCCGGCAGGAACACCGGCCGAAGCCTTCGCTCGGAATCCTTTGGGCATGAAGGCACTCGAAGCCGTTAGCCAGATCGCAATCGCACCGACCAGGGCAAAAAGGGTGCCGGGAGCGGCATGCTTAATCAAAACCTTGGCTGAATTCCATCTCCCGCGCATCTCCCTTGGATGAGCTTTGACCCGTCTCATCAAGAGACGGTAACCGAAATAGCAGAGGATAAGACCTCCGACCAGTCCGAGAAGTTCGTGGATTACGAAACCGACGGCCATGACAGTTTCAGTGTCCATGCCCTCCTCTCAGCCAGGGTGCTATCCTACAGGTTTCGCCGGGTGGCGGCCCATAAATTCCGCCAGTGGTTGGATTGGCATTTTCCATGGGATCTCGCAAGATACACTACAGGTTGTACAGATCAACGGCGATTTGCGCAATATAATGATGTGATCGGGCGAACATCAGCCCGAGGTTTTTAACCGCTGATCGCCGCAAGATGTGATCGAATATTTGATAAAGAAATCCCGCGATTTGGCGAGACAGGTCCGCTTTGGTTTTGGGGCTGCAATCGGCTTAATGCGTTCGAGTCCAGAAGATCTGGCATAAATCTAGCTGTCTCGAGCTTAAATATTCGGAGATTCTGTCGTAAGAAATTCTCTGAGAAATAGACATAATGGAAACTTTTAAACACCTTTCAGACCTGGTTACCGAGAAACGGTTTTCGTTAACCTTAAATGGAGTCAAAGTGTGCGATCTCTCATTTGACGAATTTGGTAAGCACACCATCGGACTTATAAAGATCGATGACGTTCACAAATTTTGTCGAGTGACC
>JAFAJU010000138.1 GCA_019236035.1 Verrucomicrobiota bacterium
TCGTAAGGTGGGAGAGCCAAAAAAAAGCTTCATCGCACTCTCGAATCTGGAAGATGAATTCCTGGAGAAACCTCAATTAGACCGTAAGGCGATCGTCGCAAAAATAGCCTCAGGGGAGGTCTATCAGGAAGGGAGGGGCACTTACCAACGTTCTAATCAACGGCACGTATTCGGTACCGATCCGCTCGGACGCGATCTCTTGACGCGGGTCTTGGTTGGAGGTCGGATCTCGCTGGCGGTTGGGTTTGCGGCCACGCTCGTCTCGGTTTGCATCGGGGTGTTGTGGGGTGCTACCGCTGGCTTTGCGGGGGGGAAAGTTGACACCGTGATGATGCGGTTTGCAGACATACTTTATGCTCTTCCGTTCACGGTCATCGTCATTCTGCTGATGGTGATATTCGGACGGAACTTCATCCTGCTCTTTGTTGCTATTGGAGCGGTTGAGTGGCTGAACATGGCCCGCATTGTTCGAGGTCAGATCATCTCTTTGAAAAATCAGGAATTTATCGAGGCCGCTATTTCGCTGGGGCTGCCAAGCCATCGGATCCTCTTCCGGCATCTGATCCCCAATGTCATTGGGTCGATCATCATTTACGCTACGCTCACTGTTCCGAACGTGATGTTATTGGAGGCTGTCCTGAGCTTCCTCGGGCTTGGAGTTCAACCGCCGCTAAGTTCCTGGGGTGTTTTGATCGATGAAGGGTCTCGTACGATGGAGACTTCGATCTGGTTGCTGGTCTGTCCTGCAATATTCTTCTCGTTGACGCTTTTCTCCCTGAATTTTCTTGGAGACGGTCTGCGGGATGCACTCGACCCGAAATCTTCCAAAGATTAATGGCGCTGCTCGAAGTCGAAAATCTCCGGACCTACTTCTATACGCGTGGTGGCGTAGTTCGCGCGGTGGACAATGTCTCCTTTACGCTGGAGCAGGGCGAAACCATGGGGATTGTCGGTGAATCAGGGTCGGGCAAGTCCGTCACCTGTTACTCTCTCCTCGGCCTGATTCCTCGACCACCTGGCAAGATCGTTTCAGGGTCCGCGCTCTTCGGTGGCGTGGACCTCTTGAATTGTCCCAAAGAACAGTTGCGCCGGATTCAGGGGAAGAGGATCTCGATGATTTTTCAAGATCCGATGACATCGCTGAACCCGTATATGCGGGTTTCGGATCAGCTCGTTGAGCCTTTGCTGGTACACGACAAAATGAGCCGATCGCAAGCGCTTACCAGGGCTATCGCGAGCCTGGAAGAAGTGGGTATTCAGGATGCAGCAAATCGGATTAACCTTTATCCGCACCAGTTTTCTGGCGGTATGCGTCAGCGCGTGATGATTGCCATGGCATTGATCAGCCGGCCGGAGATCCTAATTGCTGATGAGCCCACCACCGCCCTGGATGTCACTGTCCAGGCACAGATTCTCGAGCTGATTAGACAGCGCCAGAAGGATTTGGGGACAGCGGTGATATTCATCACACATGATCTGGGCGTCGTGGCCTCGTTTTGCAACCGGGTCAATGTCATGTACGCCGGCCGGATCGTCGAGTCGGCGCCTACGGACGAGATCTTCGCTCGTCCCATGCATCCCTATAACGCTTCGCTCCAACAATCGATTCCGGCGCTGCATAAGAAGGGGCAGGCGCTGTTCACGATTCCTGGACTTCCACCGGATCTCACAATCGAATTCCGTGGATGCCCATTTGCGTCTCGCTGCGCTCACGCAGGCGAGATCTGCAAAGAACAAGATCCGGCGCTCAAGCAGATTGTACCCGGCCATAAAACCTCTTGCATCCGGTTTCAACGCGGTGAGATCGCGGATGTTCGCATCAAGAACTTCGTTTCCGCCGTATGAGTATCTTTCTCGAGCTCGAGAACCTGAAAACGCATTTCCCTATCTACAGGGGAACAATTTTTCGGCGACAGATCGGATCGGTGAAAGCGGTGGATGGGGTCAATCTCCAGGTTAGAAAAGGTGAGATTCTTGGTCTTGTGGGCGAGTCGGGTTGCGGCAAATCGACTCTGGCCCGCACCATCGTGCAGCTCATCCCCACCACCCAAGGCGCCGTCATCTTGGAAGGACGAAATCTTTCGGAAATCTCCAGGGCCGCCGTGCGCGCAGAGCGCGTGAACTTCCAGATGATCTTCCAGGATCCATACGCCTCCTTGAACCCTCGGATGACGGTTTACGACACCCTGGCCGAAGCGATTCAGACTAGACAACAGATCGACAAGAAGTTGTTGCTGGAGAAAGTGGGGCGGTTGATGAGAACAGTTGGTCTGCCGGCGAATCAGATGCGGCGATATCCGCACGAATTTTCTGGAGGCCAACGGCAGCGTATCGCTATCGCGAGGGCTTTGGCGCCGGAGCCTAAGCTGATCATCGCTGATGAACCCGTCTCAGCGTTGGATGTGTCGATCCAATCCCAGATTCTGAATCTGATCGCAAGGCTTTGTCGGGAGATGCAACTCACCATGATCTTCATCTCGCACGATATTTCGGTGGTGAAGTACATCTCCGATCGGATCGCGGTGATGTACCTGGGCCGCTTGGTTGAACTCGGGCCGGCTACCGAAGTTGTCGAGAAACCGCTGCATCCCTATACGAAAGCGCTGGTGTCGGCGATTCCGATTCCCGACCCGCAAGTGGAGCGCAGACGCCAGCGTATCATTTTGCAAGGGGACCCACCGTCGCCGATGAGCCCGCCGGTCGGATGCGCGTTTCATCCGCGCTGTCCGTACGCAATCGCCGCTTGTAAAGCGCAACGGCCCGAACTCGAACAGAAGGAGTCGAACCGGTTCGCAGCTTGCATCCGGGTCGGAGAGATTTAGCGGTAGGGTCGCGCTCCCGCGCGACCCTACCGGCCTATGGGCCTATGAATGCCCTAGGATCGGGTGCGGTTGGTAAGGTGCCTCGAGAGCCTTGAGTTCTTCTTTATCTAACTTGATTTCCAGCGCTTTTACCGCGTCATCAATGTGGTGCGATTTCGTGGCGCCAATGATCGGCGAGGTCACTCCAGGTTGCTGCAAGATCCACGCCAGTGCGATTTGGGCGTTTGCTGCTTTTCGCTTCTTGGCGATCTCGGTGACGCGTTCGACGACTTGAAAATCGGCTGCTTGATAATAGAGGCCGTGAGCGAATTCGTCTGTCTTGGCTCGAACGGTCTCGCCCTTATCTTCCGCCCGCCGATTACCTGCCAGAAAACCACGGGCTAACGGGCTCCAGGGAATCAAACCTACGCCTTCGGCCCGGCAGAGCGGATTCATCTCACGTTCTTCCTCCCGGTAGACAAGGTTGTAATGGTTCTGCATGGAAACAAAGCGAGCGTAACCGTGCTGATCAGCCAGATACAAAAATTTAGCGAATTGCCATGCGTACATGCTGGAAGCCCCAATATAGAGCGCCTTCCCTTGATTGATAACGTCTGTTAAGGCCTCCAGAGTCTCTTCGATCGGTGTGGTTGAATCGTACCGATGAATCTGATAGAGATCGACGTAATCGACCCCTAGTCGCTTCAAGCTCGCGTCGATGGCGTGCCGAATGTGTTTCTTCGAGGTGCCTCGCTCATTCGGGGTATCGCCCGTCGGATTGTAAACCTTGGTGGCGATTGCGATCTGTTCCCTCCTGGCACCGAGTTTTTTCAAGGCACGGCCGGTGACTTCCTCGCTCGCGCCGGAAGAGTACATGTCGGCAGTATCAAAAAAATTGATCCCAGCATCAAGCGCCTGCCGAAAAAAGGGGATTGATTCCGATTCTTCCAAAACCCAATCTCGCCATTTTGACGAGCCGTAGCTCATGCAACCAAGACAAATGCGTGACACCTTCAATCCGGTATTTCCAAGGGATACATATTCCATAATGTGTTCTCCGATCAGAACTCTTCGCTGAAGCAGGACCAGCATGCAACCAGGACGCCTCTGTGGCGATGCCGCTTTGTAAGCGATACAGGCAGAGAGACCCTACCATAGATCGATGGAATCGGTTCACGACATTCTGAGAAAATATCCGGAACTTGTGATCTTCTTAACTCTGGCGATAGGGTTTTACATCGGTCGATTGAAGATCCGCGGTTTCAGTATTGGATCGATGCCCGGAGTTTTGCTGACGGGGCTGGCCATCGGGCAGTTCGGGATACCGATCTCACCAGCTATCAAATCAGTGTTTCTGCTTTTCTTCCTTTTTGCGGTCGGGTATGGCGTCGGACCGCAATTTTTTCACGGGCTAAAAACGGGCGGCCTGGCGCAGGCATTCTTTACAATGCTCGTTTGCCTGGCCTGTCTGGGCACGGCCTATCTTACCGCGCGATTCTTTGGTTTCGGTGTTGGTTATGGCACAGGAGTATTCGGCGGGTCCTGTACCGTTTCTTCTGTGCTCGGGGTCGCGACGGACGCGATCCACCAACTGGGCGGCTCACCAGAGGCCCACCAGGAACAGATCAATGGCATGTCGATTGCATTTGCGATCACCTACATCTTCGGCACGGTTGGTAGTTCCGTGTTCCTTTCATTGCTGGGGCCGAAGATTCTGGGCGTAAATCTGGCTGCTGAATGCAAAGCGTTGGAATCCGAGATGGGAGGGAACGAACCGGATCCTTCTGTTCACTCTGCATATCACATGATCAGCGTTCGCGCCTATCGATTAACCGATGCGCGGTTCGTGGGACTGACGGTGGCGGAGTTCGAGGCGCGCTTTCCGGACAAACGTCTTTTCGTCGAGCGGTTGCGGCAGGGCGACAAGATCGTTGAGAGCACTCCAGAAACCTTAATCCGACCAGGCGACGTTCTGGCGATAGCGTCGCGCACGGAGACGCTGATCCAGGACGCGAGTCAGTTTGGAGTTGAAGTAGGCGATCCGCAGCTCCTCGATTATCCCAGCCAAACGCTGGAGGCTATGGTCACCAGGAAAGAGATTGTTGGAAGCACGCTCGGCGAATTTGTGGAGCTGGGCCATGACCGGCGATCGCGCGGCGTTTTCGTACGCGCCCTGATTCGTGGCGGGCACGAGCTGCCATTCAACGCCGGGATGAAAATCGCCAAAGGCGATGTTTTGCGTGTGAGTGGCTCCCAACGCGATGTTGAACGCGTGGCGAAGTTCATTGGTTATACACTTCG
>JAFAJU010000282.1 GCA_019236035.1 Verrucomicrobiota bacterium
GAAACGAACCATCCAGTCTACTATCGCCAGGTCCTCAGTTACTTGAAGCTCTCTCGTATGCGGTTTGGACTTCTAATTAACTTCGGTCCGAGCACCTCAAGGACGGAATTAGACGCGTCGTGAACGGTTACCAAGCGCTACCAACGCTGTGACTCTGCCGACGTTTCAAACGTATTTTTCACCCTTTGTGACCTTCTCTGACCTTCGTGCCCTCTGTGTGATCACCCCGGCAACGGATAATGCGATGTCAACCGTTTGACGTCGGACCGCACCTCGGCCAATACATTTGGATCCCCGCCCCACCTGAGAGCCTTGTCGATCAAGTCGGCAATCTCCATCATCTCTTCCTCTTTCATCCCACGTGTGGTGACCGCCGGCGTGCCTATGCGGATCCCGCCTCCCCTGAACACTGCCTCCGTATCGAACGGAATCGAGTTCTTGTTCACCGTTATTCCGGCCTGATCCAGGATTTCTTGGGCTTGTTTCCCGTTGATCCCCTTTGGACGAAGATCGACCAGCATCAGGTGGTTGTCGGTGCCGCCCGACACCAACCGGTACCCTTTCATGTGCAAGCTGGCCGCCAGAGCCTTGGCGTTCAGCGTAATCTGCACTTGATACGTTTTGAATTCGGGCTGCAGTGCCTCAAGAAAACAAACTGCTTTCGCCGCAATCACATGCATCAGGGGTCCCCCCTGCACACCTGGGAAGATTAGACTATCGATTGACTTCGCGTGCTGCGGCTTGCACATCACAATGCCGCCGCGCGGACCACGCAGGCTCTTGTGCGTAGTCGTTGTGACAAAATCGGCGATCCCGACCGGACTGGGATGAATCCCTGTTGCGACCAGACCGGCAATATGAGCAATGTCCACGAAGAGCCAGGCACCCACCAGGTCCGCTATCTCCCGCATCTTTTCGAAATCGATGACCCTCGAATAAGCTGATGCGCCCGCCGTAATCATCTTCGGACGATGTTCCTCGGCTAGCTTCGCCAATTGATCGTAATCAATCAGCTCAGTCTCACGGTCTACCCCGTAATGCATGACCTCGTAGAACCGTCCGGAAAAATTAGCCTTGTTTCCGTGCGTTAGATGCCCTCCGTGGGAAAGGTCCATCGTCAGGATGCGATCTCCAGGTTCCAGCACACTGAAGTAAACGGCCATGTTCGCCTGGCTGCCGCTGTGTGCTTGCACGTTGACGTGCTCCGCCCCAAAAAGCTGTTTGGCCCGGTCTATCGCAAGCTGTTCTACGATATCCACGAATTCGCACCCGCCATACCAACGACGTCCGGGGTAACCTTCTGCGTATTTATTCGTAAGAACCGAGCCTTGTGCTTCCATAACAGCTCTGCTCGTGAAGTTTTCGGAGGCGATCAATTCAATGTTTTCAAATTGGCGTTTCCTCTCGTTCTGTATCGCTTGGAAGATAGCTGGATCAACTTGCTGCAGGCTGAAAGTTCCGGGCTCGTTCATGGTGAAGGGGTCGGTCTTGTTTTTGGTCTCGAGCGCGCCGCTGTCGATGAATTTCAAAATTCCAGGGAGCGCCCGCCGAATGATGTCACGAGTTACTTCGTATGCCTCCAGACCCATCCCAATCGGATCAGAGACGTCCAGACAAGAGGGGTTGTCCTCGAACTCACGTAGTAGAAAAGACTTCTCGGCCGCTTCTGGGAACAGGTATTGAATCGATTCCAGATGGCTTCGCGTCATCGCAATGATACAGGAAGCCTCGCGGACCAACTCTTCCGAAAGAGGCTGACTCCGGAGCTTGGAGATGTCGATCCGAAGGTCGGCGAGGACATCGAGAGCGTGCGGACTCGGCGGTTGACCTGGGAAAGTGCTGAGACCGGCTGATCGGACCCGAATATCGGGGCGCTGCGCCACCATTTGCCGAAATAGCCCCTCGGCCATAGGACTCCGGCAAACGTTCCCTGTGCAAACAAACAGGATATTTTTCAACGCCCTCAAAGCAGGCAAAGGTGACATGTTCGATCGAGCAGTTCAAGCACGGGAAGGATAGTGTCAGTGTGAATGCCAGTGTCAGTGCCAGTGTCAGTAGGAACGCCGCGAACGCCGGAATCGCGGGAACGCCGAGAAGGCCACATGTCAGAACTGAGAAGTACAAGATGAAGCGGCCGGAATCACCGGGATCAGAGAAAACACTGGGAAGCGCGTTCAAGAGTGCGAGGCTGCGTTCTCGGCGTTCTCAGCGTTCCCCTATTCCCCCTTGAGAGGTCGGGAATCCCAAGATAGCATGTTCAGATTGAACTCTGCCTCCCCTTTTGATCAAATTCAGGCTTTGTATCGACTCCTCCTGATCCGCACAGGGCATCGCACCGAAGCCGAAAAGGCTCTTCGCCAGATCTTTTCCGGATCGCCTCAGAGCGCCAGCCGGCAGACTGCGAATGCGGATTTCGCGGAATTTTTTCGAGCCGCGTTAAAATTGCCGGCAACCGGGTCCGACTCGCTGGAGACAGAGCTTGACGGGTGGCCGCTGGCTCTTCATCAATTGCCAGAACCGGAGCGCTCAGCGATTACCCTTTTCTACCTGGAGATTTTCAGCCCGGCCGCCCTCGGGAACATTCTAGGCGTCGGCATTCAAGAATTGGCCCGGATTATCGAAACCGCAAGGAATTCCCTCGAGGTTCAGCGACCGAATTCGGACATCCAGAAATAGTATGGGGCAACCGCTTTTTTCTCTTCTCAGACCAGCCTACGAAAACACCCCAGAGCTTGCCGACCTCGCGTCACAGGTCCGAGCCGATCGTGAATCCAACGGCAACCTTGAGCGCCAGATCGATTTTGACAATGGAATTGCGCGAGAGCTCTCTTCGCTCAGGCTCACGGGACCCCTGATCAAAGAAATCGAAGGTCTACTTTCTCTCTCGGGTTTGGATCTGGGATCGCCTTTATTCGACGTGACGAAACCGCAGAATCCCGATGGACAGCTGTCTCCCAGTCGAGCGGTGGCTCAAGCCGAGGGAGCTGAGCAAGAAGAGGAAGAAGAAGACAAGGAGGCAGCGCCCCGTCGAGCGCGTCCTCGGACTATCTTGCTTGCCGTCGGCGTCGGTTTGATTGCGACCGTCTGTATGGCGATCTTCCTGATCTCCGATCGGTTGAACACTTTCGATGGCGCGGATCGCATCAGCGAGTTACTCGATGCCGCCAACAGCCTGACTGGAGACGAATTCGAGGCCGTCGAAACCAAGGCGGGGGATTTACAGGACTGGTTTTTCCTGAAGCACGGTCTGGAACATTATGCGGTACCCAAACAATTTGCGAGCATGAAGACCGTTGGGTGCCGTGTCTTCAAGTTTAACGGAGCCACAGTCGCACAGATCATGGCCATCGCGGACAAAGAAGTCCTTTTTTATATGTTTCCATCTGACGACCTGGGCATCAAAGTTCGCGATGGAAAATGGGAAATCGTCGAAGATGACAACTGGGTCGGCGGCGTCACAGGTGTCAACGAAACCTGTTTCCTGGTCGCCTTCAAGGGAAACAAGAACGATATGAAAGCGTTCCTTGCAAAAGCAGGCAGATAGGGAGGGCCTAGAGGAAGCGAGGACACAGAGAGCGGGAATTTACCACAGAGACGCAGAGAACGCGGAGATTGGGTGCTAAATCATCGCCCAACTTAGCTGCCCACCGACAGATTCCTGGTCTACTTCCGTGTTCTTCGTGTCTCTGTGGTAAATTGCTGTTCTCTGTGGCCTCCCTGCCTCTGTGCTCTGCCTTTTGCCAGATATCCGCTTGGATTCCGATTTAAAAAATCCTATACTAGCTGATCTATATGGTCGAAGTGCTGGTCATCTTCGGCTTGCTGGGCTGGCTGTTCCTGACTTTCCTGGAATGGCTAAGTACGTTGGCTGTTTTCCCCGCAATTTTTGTCGCTGCGGTCGTTTGCCCTATTTTGAGCGCCCGGGATTACTTGCTCATGACCCGGCACTGGAAATTGCGCGGAATGTGTTTGAAACGTGATCCGATACCGCCGGAGCGCTTTTACTGGATAATTCAACAACCTCGGCTCAGGCGGACGATCTTTCTTTTCGCGATTCCTAGCGCATTAGCCTGGTGCAACGCGGCCCTTCTCCCGGCCTCATTAGGCGTCAATCTGGCGTCGATTGTCGGTTGGTTAAACGCGCTCGTCGCCATGCTGACGCTAAGCCGGGTCATCAGCGCAACCGCGCTCTTCTTTAACGCCTCACAATGGTTCGATGCCATGAGCCCGACTCTGGTGGGCCTGCTCCGGCGAGCCATGTATAAGCTCTCTGACAATTACGAGTACCTCGGTCAGAAAAAGCGGGACCCTGAAAAAGAGCAGGTCTACTAGCCCGCAAAAATCACGCGCTGGGAGAATCATGGTGTGCCCTGTGAACTAAATCGTCGACAACGCAACGATTTACGCTATCTTCCCGTCCCTGATTTGAGCACAATCGGAAGGGTGGCTGAGTTGGTCGAAGGCACCTGACTCGAAATCAGGCGTACGGGTAACTGTACCGTGGGTTCGAATCCCACCCCTTCCGCCACAAAATCAAAGACTTAGCACCGGACGTTTTTGAGATAAATCCTTTGTCCTATTATGGAAGAAGAAGCGATCATCACGGCGGTTCAACCCGGACCGAAGACAACCATCAGTGAAAGCCTGGAGCTCGAATTCTTGAACGTGAACTTTCGCGTGTTGCGACGTTTTAAGTAC
>JAFAJU010000427.1 GCA_019236035.1 Verrucomicrobiota bacterium
TGCAATCGCTTCCGGCATAGATATTTCAAGCGACGTCGCTTATACCGCGTGCGAACAGGCGATGTCACACGGTTCCTCAATTCTGGCGGACGGACAGCCGAAAGGGTACACCGTGCAGTTACAACATGAACCCTATTTATTGACCGCTGCACCGCATTGGTTACCGGACGGCTTTGGGTTTATCACTGGCGTCTTGGGATCGGAGAATGAATTCATCGGGTCTGCCCGCAACAACCTTGCTCTAACCGCAACGGTAGGATTCCTGGCGATCGCAATAGCTGCAATCGTCGCGATTTGGCTTTCCGGGCAATTGGCCAAGCCGCTCAAGACGTTAAGTCGAGACCTGGAATTGGTAAGTAAGTTCGAGCTTTCTGACTCTCCAAGCTCGGGTTCCGCATTCCGTGAAATAGCTGTTATGATTGATTCGTCGGAGCGGATGAAATCGGCCTTGCGCTCTTTTAGCAGGTATGTGCCGATCGATGTGGTGCGCGAACTTCTGGCTCAAAAGCAGGATGCGATTCGCGGTGGAAAGCTCCGCGAGCTCACCTTATTTTTTTCTGATATCGCGAATTTCACTAAGATCAGCGAAAATCTCAGTCCAACCGAGGTCGTGGAGGAGTTGGGGGATTATTTCGAGGTGATCGCCGACATTATTGAGATCGAATTCGGAGGCACCCTCGACAAGTTCGTCGGTGACGGTATGGTGGCGTTTTTTGGGGCGCCTAAAGAAATGCCTAATCATGCTGAGATGGCCTGCCGCGCCGCACTGAAAATTCAGGAAAAACTTTTCGGTCTGGGACCCGAGAAGCGGTCAATCAGCAGCCGATTTTTCCGAACTCGGATCGGCTTGCACACCGGCGAAGTGTTGGTGGGCAACATTGGGACTCCGAAACGGTTTGCGTATTCGGTCATAGGTGACGCCGCGAACTTGACGAGCCGGATAGAGGGTTTGAATAAGATCTACGGGACTCGCATTCTAGCGAGCGCGCAAACGAAAGAGGCCCGGTGCACAGATTTTGAATGGAGATGCATCGACCGGGTTGCAGTCGTGGGCCGCACGCGCAGTACGGAGATTTATGAACTACTCGGAACGAAGGGAGCGATCGATCGAATTGTGTTGGAAGCGCGCGATCAATATGAGAGCGGGTTAGAGAAATACTTTGCCCAGGATTTTGAAGGGGCGATACCCCATTTTGAGGCGGCACTAAAGCTCAGACCCACGGACCGGGCCGGCGAGGTGCTGCGGCTCCGGAGCCAAACTCTTGCTGCAAAGCCACGCCGCAACGATTGGTCGGGTGTGTATGAAGCGGCAGAGAAATAGTGGGAGTGCCAGTGAGAAAAAACGCCGAGAGCGCCGAAAACGCCGTGAACGCCGGAAACGAGAATGAAAGCAAGCAGCAAACGCCGAACAGTACGCGGCCGGGCGGCGCTTATCGTTCATCGTTCTTCCTTCTCGGCGCTTTCGGCGTTCCCGGCGTTCCCCCGGTCTCTACCATTCGGCTACGGATCCGTCTTTTCTTCGCCAGATGGGATTCCTCCAATCGTGACCTTGCCTCGCGGCGTCTCGCACGGCTTCCTCATTTATCTCTATCCCTAAACCGGGGGCTGTTGGCATGTCCACGTACCCGCCCTGATATTGGAAGACGGCTGGATTCACCAGGTAATCTTTGAGCTCGCCACCGACGTTGTAGTGGATCCCGAGGCTCTGTTCCTGGATTAACGCATTCGGGAGGCACGCGTCCAGTTGTAGGCTTGCCGCGAGCGCGATGGGTCCGAGGGGGCAATGAATAGCAAGTGCGACATCGTATGCTTCCGCCATTGTACCGATCCGGTGAGTTTCACTGATGCCGCCGGCATGCGAAACATCCGGTTGTACGATGTCAACGATACCAAGCTCGAAAAATCGTTTGTAATCCCAACGAGAAAAAAGGCGTTCTCCAAGCGCAATCGGTGTCGACGTGTGCCGTGCAACTTCAGCGACCGCCTCAGGGTATTCCGACAGGACCGGTTCCTCGATAAACATCAACTGGAACTGCTCGAGCGCCTTGGCAAGAACCTTCGCCATTGGACGGTGTACCCGGCCATGAAAATCAACCGCGATTCCGAAGTCCTTCCCAACAGCTTGCCGGACAGATCCAACGCGCTCCACGATTTCGTGCACGCGTGCCGGCGTATCGACGTAATGTAGTTCGCTGCTCGCGTTCATCTTGATGGCCCGGTAGCCCTCTGACTCTTTCTCCCGCGCAGCTTGCGCGACCTCGCTCGGACGATCACCGCCAATCCAGGAATAGACCTGGATTCGTTCACGCACTCTGCCGCCAAGCATCTGGTGAACAGGAAGACCGTACCTCTTTCCTTTGATATCCCAGAGCGCCTGATCGATACCGGCCATAGCACTCATCAAAACAGGGCCGCCCCGGTAAAATCCGCCCCGATACAAGACCTGCCAAATGTCCTCGATCTGGTCCGGGTTTCTGCCTTCGATGTAGCCGCTGAGTTCGCGAACTGCAGCCGCAACCGTATCAGCCCTTCCTTCGACTATCGGTTCGCCCCAGCCGACGAGCCCGTCGCTAGTGCTTATCTTCAGGAAAAGCCAGCGTGGAGGGACTTTGAAGAGTTCGAGTTGGGAGATTTTCATTGGGAAGTGAGAGGAAAACGCCGAGAACGCCGAGAATGAAACACGAACGGCGAAGCCGAACGTCACGCCGTGAGGCGCTGCTCGTTCACCGTTCACTCCTTCTCGGCGCTTTCGGCGTTCTCGGCGTTCCCGGCGTTTCTTGCCGCAGCGAGCAGCCTTCTAGCGGCTTCGGCGCAAGCCTGGATGGACTCTTCCTGGTTGTCCTTCGGAATCAGCGCGCTGCCGACGCCGATCGCGTTCGCTCCAACTTCAAAGAAGAGCGAGGCATTCGAAATTCCAACACCGCCTGTGGCCACAAGCATGATGTCCGGGAACGGCCCGCGAAGCTCCTTAAAATATTGTGGCCCTAGCGTTCCGGCCGGAAACACCTTTACTGCGTCAGCGCCCGCCTCGTGCGCTTGAAAGATCTCGGTTGGCGTCATCGCACCGCAAAAGATTGGCAATTCATGCTCTTGAGCGAACCGGATGACTTCCGGATTGAAGTTGGGAGTGACCAGGAATTTTGCGCCGGCGAATTTCGCCTTTTTTGCCAGCGCAAGCGTTGTTACCGTGCCTGCCCCGAACGTAACCCGATCGGTTTCCTGCTGCTTCGAGGAACGGAGAAAAGATTCGGCCTGGTCTGATTCCATCGTGATTTCGATGAATCGGATACCGTTTTCAACCAGGACGTTCACACAACGCTGGATATCGATTTTTGGGCGACGCAAAATCGCGACGACCGGAGCATCTTTGAGTGCTGCGAGCAAGATCTTGGGATTCATTGCGCCTTCTAAGGGACCAATCGGACATTTCGATCGCAGCCTCGATTGCGACCTACTGCAACATAGCCGCATAGTCAGCCAGCCACCAGTTTAGAAACGCCGGGAACGCACGAGAACGCCGAGAAGTGGACTGCTCGGTTCGCGGCGTTTGCGGCGTTCTCGGCGTTCCCCCGTTCCCGGCGTTTTCTAGACCTGGGTGGAGGTTTAAGATATTCTCCGGTGACCCTTGGACTATTGTGAAAGTGTTCCATCTTGCCGACATTCATCTTGGCCGTCGACGGCTGGACGGCCGATTACCAGACTCGGATTTGGCTGGAGCCTTTGGTTTTGTCGCGGATAAGGCGATTGAAGAAAAGGCCGATGTTGTCCTGGTCGCAGGCGATCTGTTCGACCGGCCGACAGTCGAGCCTCCTCATCTGCGCCAGGCGCAACAGGTCCTCGGCCGGCTGAAAGACAGCGGAATTCGGACCGTCGCAATCGAGGGAAACCACGACAGGGCATTTATTCATTCTGACGAGCCCACCTGGATGCAGTTTCTAGCCGAAGACGATCTTTTGGTCCTGCTTCGGACCGCCTTCAATTCAGCCGGACCGATGCTGAGAGCTTGGGACGCGAACCGCAAATCGGGGTCCTGGATCGATATCGATGGGGTGCGCTTTGTGGGTGCCGGTTACCTTGGCGCGGCAACGCCGTACAAGATTCGTCAACTCGTGTCACGGCTGGAACCTGACAAGATCCATGTTCTGCTGTTGCATGCGGGGCCGGATTACTTCGTTGGAGAAAGTGGTGGGTTCTCGTCGTCCGATATCAAAGCCATAAGCGAGAAAGTCTGTTACCTCGCACTTGGCCATATTCATCAACCGATGCTTTATGCAGGTTGGGCCTGCAATCCGGGATCGCCGGAAAACTGCGATGTCCGGGAAGCGACGTATGATTGGGGTCCTGGCGGTATTAGAGTGCCCCGAGGCTATGCCGTAGTGCAGATTGACCCGGCCCGGCGTCACCAGCCTGCCGACCTCCGGATTCATACCAATCCGCGGCGTCCTGTCCATCGGTTTACGCTTGATTGTTCGCCATTTGGAAACAAGACCAGGGACGGCGCCACGGCGCTCGTTAAAGCGGCGGTGAAGCTCATTCAATCCTCTGGAGCCGCGCCACAATCGGTGATCGATCTGCGATTGTCCGGAAGACTAAACTTGAACCGCATCGCTTTGGATCAAGCGTTGGCCGCGCATGAGATTGAGACACAGGCCTCCGTTTTCGCGGTATCCATCGATGTGAGCAGGCTGAACATAGCAGGATTGGCTAAGATCGATGGAACCAGCACCGAACAGTTCTCTCGGGAAGACCTGGAGAAGCTCGCCATCCGCGCTGTGGTGGCCGAAAAGCATCTTTTGGGGGTCGATCACAGGGAGGATGAGTTCGCCGCGTTATTCTACGATCTCAAAGAATCTGTGCGCTTGCAAAAGACGGGTCCTGAACTGGCGGAACAAATTGGGCAGAGTTCCCTGTTAAAGATGATCTACGCTTCAAATGCGCTAGGGGCCGAAAGCCTGGCGGCGATTGCAGGCACTCCGGAGGAGGTGGCATGATTATCGAGTCAGTTCGTCTGAAGAACATCAAATCATATGGCGAAGGAGTCGATGGGAACGGTGTAACAGTCTCTTTTCAGCCCGGCACCAATCGGATCGCCGGGAAAAACGGGCATGGCAAGACGACCCTGATCGAAGGCCTCGGGTATGCGCTTTTTTTGACCGAGCCGGTGTTTGAAGAGAACTTTCAGGTGGGGACATATTTCCTTCGCGCCGGGAAGAAGGCTGCCGAAATCGATGTGACGTTTAGCCAACTCGGTGAACGCTATCGGATCGAGCGGGGCCTTGGACCGTATAACAAGAGACAAACTAAAGTCGTTCAATTGGATGACGGAAGCACCTGTGCCGAAGGCGAAGCCGAAGTCTCTGCGTTCATTTGCCGGTTACTTGGATTTCCTGACCTGAAGCGTTTTTCAGAGCTTTTCTGGAAACTGATTGGCGTTCGGCAGGGCCGGTTGACGTGGCCGTTTGACTCGAAACCAAGCGTTGCCAAGGATTTCTTTGAGCCGCTTCTCGAGGTCGCCGTGTTCCGGGAGTGTTTCCACGCACTCAAACCGGCCGTAGACGAATTCGGGATACGTCTCCATGAACAGGAAAAGATCAAGGCTGGCATCGAGGAACGCATTCGAGAACGCAGCGACAGCGCTGTCGCCGTGGAGGCGAAACAACGGCAAGCGAGAACGTTTGCGGAACGGCTCGAGTCATTGAACGAAGCTCGGGATGTTGGTCGGAAGACAATCGAGCAGCTCGAAGCTAAAGAGATCTCGCAGGATGAGGCTCTGCGGCAACTGAATGTGGCCCGAGGTGCAGGCGTTCTCGCACGCCAACAGCACGAGACC
>JAFAJU010000402.1 GCA_019236035.1 Verrucomicrobiota bacterium
TCTGGAAGAGATGCGGACCTTTTTTGCGCCTGGTGAGTTTGAACTCTACACGTTTCCTAACGATCAGAGCCTGGATCGTGAGACATTTCTTGGCCGGCTCCTTTCCTCCTCCTATGTGCCCAATGTGGGTCAACCGGGCCACCGTGAAATCGTCGATGCCGCCGGGCACGTTTTCGACGAGTACGAAGCCGAAGGCAAAGTGATCTTCGCCTATGAGACGAGGCTGTACCTTGGACGGTTTAGGCCACGGTAGGGGCGCAAACCGCATCCCGCGAAATCGTGCTCGTGCTCGTAATCGAGAAAACAGCCGCTCCGCTACTACGCTGGCCGGAACAGGACAATTGCGGAAAGATCGAGTCCTCTTCTCGGCGCGGATGGCCAACAGATCGAGCACGAGCACGAGGACGAGCACGATGTCTCTAACCTCGGAGTTTGGGATTAATGGTAGGCCAAAAGCCTATGGTACCTTTGCCAGCACCCCCAACACGCGGTCTACCTCCGCTTGGGTGTTGTAGAAATGCGGGCTGAAACGAATGTATCGCCGGCCTTGGCGATCTTGCCGTGACGAACACACAATCTGCTCGGATGCCAGCCGGTCGAATAGTGCCGGCATGTCTGTTCCGGGGCGCGACACCGTGATAATCCCTGAGGCGTTAGATTCTCCTGTTGGTCCGAGAACATCGAATCCGAACCGGCGCACACCGTCAATGAGCCGGGCTCTGATAGCCAGAATCCGTTCAGCGATATGGCCGATACCGATTTCAAGCAACAAATCGATGGCAGCCTTCATACCGGAGATGCCGATCAAGTTCAAAGCGCCGGGTTCATAGCGTTGCGCGGTAGGGTGAAACTCGATTTCCTGCTGGGCGACAAAGTCCGGCGCCTTGACATTCCAGGACCCGAGAAGAGTCGGCCGACAAAGCTCAAAGCACTCCTTGCGCACGTAGACAATTCCGATGGCTAGCGGACCGAGTAGCCATTTGTGCGCATCAGCGCTTAGAAAATCCACATATGCCACCGTCGTAGGAAAAGCACCCAAGGTTTGAATTGCATCAACAGAGAACAGAATGCCCTTCTCCCTCAGCAGTTTGCCGATGGCGTCCAAATCGATCCGGTATCCAGAAACGAAATTGCAAGACGCGAGAGCCACCAAACGAGTCTTTGGGGTTAGTGCCTCGGCGACAAGCTCTGGAGTTATCGCTCCTGGTTCGGCGGGCTCCAGCAAGCGAATGGTGACACCACGTGATCGAAGATTCAGCCAGGGATAGACGTTCGCCGGATAATCGTCCAAGTAGCAAATGACTTCGTCGCCCGGCTGCCAGTCGATTCCGTTGGCAAACAAGCTCAGCCCAAGAGATGTCGGACCGATCAACGCGACTTCGTCTGGACTGCTACCAATCAGTCTTGCGGCCGAGACCCGCGTTTCCTGGAGCAAATTCAGCACCGAACTGAAATCGAAATTAACGGCGCTTTGTTCGGTAAAGCGAATCACGGCGTCAGCTACGGTCCGCGGCAGGGTGGTTACCGCCGCGTGCGACATAAAAACTTTGTTCCGGCAGATCGGGAAGGCATCTATCCGGTTTTCTTCGTTATCAACAATGTCTTCTAACAGAACCATAAAATGTTTTAGGCGTTACTTTTTCTTTTGTTCGCCTTCTTCGATCAATTTCCAAAAGCCGGCGTTCTCCTGCAGTTGTTCATCTTCAGCCATCGGGAGCTTCGACCGAAAAAGAAAATCGCGGATCGTGTTTTTGTGCAGGACTCGGTGCACAAGGACACCCTCGGGACAACGTTCAAAGTAGATCCGATAATCGTTGGTTCGATAGCGGTAGAGGCGCTTACCCTCCCGCTCGATTACGCCAAAGGTCTTGGTATCCAGGCTATCGAGGTCTTCAGGTAAAAACTGGAATTCAGCGAGCAATTCCAGTTGAAGTTCCTTGGCGATGCGGGCCATCTCAGCCGCGCTGATTTCGTTGAAGACAATCTGGTACATAGAGCTTGTTCTCGCATCCATTCAGAGTAACACGTGAGATTCCGCGTTCCCACAGCCGTGGCACGCCCGGATGTTTGCAAATGAGCTGTGGAATCGGCATAATCTGTAGTTCTTCTTTTCTTATCAGGCTTTTCCGCGAAAATCGAAACACTCCTATGAGAACCTTGCTTTTTTTACTTTGCGCATTCGCCGGTTCCGCTTTTGGTCAGTTGGTCTGGGAAAATCCGGAACAAACGTTCAACTCCAAACCGCAGGACGCGTCGGTGGTGGCGAAGTACCGATTTACCAATAACGGCAAAGAATCCATAAAAATAGAGAACGTCAAAACATCTTGCGGTTGTACGACAGCTGCCTTGACGAAAACGGAGTACGCGCCCGGTGAGTCCGGCGAGATCGAAGCTAAATTTATTTTCGCCGGCCGCACTGGCAGGCAAGAAAAAGCCATTATGGTGACAACATCGGTGGCGCCCAAGGAACCAACCGTCCTCCGGCTAGTTGTCAACATCGAAGAACCGGTTAAAATCCAGCCGGAGGTTGTGTTTTGGCGGGTCGGTGACCAACTGGGTCCGAAAACAATTCATATCGCGGTTGCTGATGATTCGCCGGCAAAGATTGCCTCTGTGGAGTCGGATAACCCTGCGGTTAAGGTTCAATTGAAAGAGGTGAAGCCTGGTAAAGAGTACGAAGTCCAGGTCACGCCTGCTAGCCTTACCCAACCTGGCGCAGCAACCCTCTTAATACGAACCGACGGCGATAACCCCCAGACGAAGTACGCTTACGTGCGAATTAAATGAGAGCGCTTCGCCAGGCGTTGTTGATTCTCCTGGCCGCCCTCATTCCAGCGGGCTTGACGGCGGCATTCCATCCGCGGCGAGCGGCCTGGACCCAAGATAAACTGTTACCGGGAGAGGTAGAACTGCAAACGGTGCTGGCCTGGGGGTCGGACGTACTCTGGGTCGACGCAAGATCATTAAAAGATTATGAGGCAGAGCATGTTCCCGGCGCGATCCTCTTAAACCTCGAAGATTGGGAACAGTTGTTTCCCCGATTCGTCGATCAATGGCGTCCGGAGCAAAAGGTTGTGGTCTACTGCAGCTCGACGTCATGTGAACTAAGCCACGAGGTTGCGGAGCGTTTGAAGGCAAACGGCATTTCGCCGGTCTACGTGTTGAAAGGGGGGTGGGAAGCGTGGAAGAACAGAAAGTGATTCCTGCCTCACGAAGCACTCGCTGGCCGAACATGGCCAAACTTGGTTGCGTATTGGTTCGAGTTACGGTGGGAGCGTTGTTTGTTTTTGCTGGAGCGACGAAGGCGTATGACCCGGGCGCGTTCGCAGTCGAGATACAGCGATACCAGCTGGTTCCGTGGATTGTGGCCGCGCTGATTTCTGTTTATCTGCCGTGGCTGGAGATGTTGTCCGGCGCGCTTTTACTCCTGAAACGCTTTGAGCGCGGAGCATTGTTCTTGACGACACTCTTGTTGGTGATTTTCACTCTAGCTCTGGCCAGCGCAATGTTCAGAGGTCTCAGCATCGATTGCGGTTGTTTTGGCAAGGCGTTCACGGCCACCGGGACGACGGTTCCGTTGCTGCGAAATCTTCTCCTGCTCGTCTTCACGGGCATTCTTTGGATGGAACCCCGATGACAACTTCATTTCGTTGTTGGGCGGAAATCGACGTCGAAGCGCTCCGATACAATATCCAGGCCATTCGTTCGATGGCTGCCAATGGTGTCCACTTCGTGGCGGTCGTAAAGGCGGATGCCTATGGCCATGGCCTTCCCGAAATCGCTCGCCGACTTGATCGTGATATAGACATGTTTGGGGTTGCGAACCTGGTCGAAGCCCAGGCAATTCGCTCCACGGGCGCTGAAGCACCGATTTTAATACTTGGTCCGGCACTGCCTGAAGAACGGCGGGAGATAGTGGCAGAACGGTTCATTCCCACAGTTTCAACCCTGGAGGAGGCAGCAGGGTATGCCGGGTGTGTGAGCGCCGGCCAACAATTGCGTATCCATTTCGTGGTCGATACCGGTATGGGGCGTATCGGTTTGTGGGAGGACGAGGCAGACGATGTTTTTCGTGCGATCCGGGGGATGTCTCAACTCCAAGTGTCGGCACTATCCACGCATCTTCCGGTAGCCGATGAAGATGAAAAGTATACGGCTCGACAGCTGCAGCGGTTTCGCCTGGCCGCCAGCCGTTTGCTGCCTGGCGACGAACCGGCAACGGTATTGAACAGTGCCGGAGTCATGCGTTTCGGGAGCCAAGCGAGACCTGGTGATCTGGTGCGTCTTGGATTAAGCCTTTATGGGGTGTCGCCGCTCCGCGAGTTCCAACCGAGATTCCGGCCAGCGATGACGCTCAAAACCAGGGTCACCCTGGTCCGGACACTGGGATCCGGGCGGAGTATCAGCTACGGAAGAACGTTCATTACGGCTGGCAAGATGACGGTAGCGACGCTCGGCGCCGGGTATGGCGACGGCATCGATCGACACTTGTCCGGCCGAGAGACGGATGTCTTGATCCGCGGCCGCCGATGCCGATTG
>JAFAJU010000435.1 GCA_019236035.1 Verrucomicrobiota bacterium
CTCGTAATAGCAGGCTCCCCGGGAGCAGACGCCGCGGACTTCGGTGGGTCGGCATATATCATTCGAAACGCCTCAACGGTCGCGGCGTTTCCCGCATCGACCAAAGCACGCAAAACGCCGTCGTCTTCCGTAAGCACACGAAAACCAGCCATTATCTCGGTATGCTGCTGGGAAACCGCTGCTAGCAGGGAAGTCCTTGGAGGATTCGCGGTGATCATTCCCGCATATGACTGCCGAACCAGGCTCTGAACGACGGACGTTAACAACGCCAAGTTCGCAGCTGCGAAAAGGTCCTTGTAAGCTCTGTGTCCCAAACCGATTATATCCTGCTGGCGGGCCTTAAAGGCTTCGAGGGCCAAGCCAATCTGTGGGATAAGGTCCGACATGCTGCCAATCCCTACAACGACCGTCGCAAGTTGTCAGTCTTATTCGAAACCGCCGCTCGCTCGGCTCGTGGTAGGCGCGCGCTCCCGCGCGTCCGGGTCAGCCTGGCCACCTGACACAAAACGCGCACGCCCGCACGCGCCGGAACGTATCACTACCGATGGCTAAAGTGGTTATCCTGGGTGCGGGCGTAATGGGGTCTGCCATGGCTGTGGTAGCAGCCGACAGGGGGCACAGTGTGGCCCTGGTTGGCACTCACCTCGATGAGCCAGTGATAAGTTCGATCGAAGCGACCCATCTGCACCCGAAGCTCGGAGTAACACTGGCCTCGACTGTCACGGCTTATCGGTGGGACAGCTTCGGCGACGTACTAAAGGGTGGTATTGATCTCCTGATTCTCGGGGTATCCTCAGGCGGCGTCGGGTGGGCAATCGACCGCATCACCGAGACCCTGGAGAGTGCGTTGCCGGTTCTCATGATTACAAAGGGGCTCGTGGCGAACGAGGCGTGGATCGAGGTGTTGCCTCGATTTGTAGCGCGGGAGTCCGAGGTGCGCACAGGCCTGCGGCTGCCCGTCATGGCCGTCGCCGGTCCCTGTATTGCGGGTGAACTCGCGGCGAAGCGCGACACTAGCGTGGTGATAACAGGAGACAATCAGAAAGCTCTTGATCACGTTATTGATTTGCTGAAAACGCCCTACTATCACGCGCACCCGTCAAAAGATGTGGTGGGCGTTGAGGCCTGCGCCGCCTTCAAGAATCTATATGCAATCGCTGTTGGCTCGGCAAAGGGCAGACTCGAGCGCGCGGAGCACGCTGTGAATGGAGCGCTGATGCATAATCTTGCCGCGGCCCTCTTTGCCCGAGCGCTGACCGAGCTCTCGGTTCTGGTGGATCATCTCGGCGGGGACCAGGCGAGCGTGGCGGGGCTTGCGGGTGCGGGGGATCTCTACGTGACCTGCCAAGCCGGGCGCAACTGCCGTCTCGGGCGGCTATTGGGGCTTGGACTAACCTTTTCACGTGCCAAGTCGGATCATATGGCGGGTGATACAATCGAGGGCGCCGAATTGGCTATCACAGTCGGTCCAACGTTGGATGCAATGATGATGGCAGGCACACTTCCCGCTGAGCGGATGCCGCTGACCCGCGCAATCATCGATGCAATCTGTCGTGATCAACCGTTTATATGACCAACAGTGCTTAGGGCTTCAGCCCTGTGTGGCACGGGCGTCTCGCCCGTGGTCCATGGCCCATCCACGGGCGAGACGCCCATGCTACAGAGGGCTGAGGCCCTGGAGGCTTCCAACCTGTATTCAGCCCCCCACGCCATCATCAAGCCGGTGCAGTTGATCCGGCTCAAGATCCAATTTGGCTGCCTCCACATTTTCTTCCAGATGTGCGATCGAGGTCGTGCCCGGAATCGGTAGGATGTTCGGTGCGCGATGGAGCAACCAGCTCAGGGCTACCTGTGTCGCCGTTGCCCCAAGCTTTCTGCCAATATCAGCAAGAGCACCTTCAGCGGAAGCAAGCGGCGCTCCAGGCTTCATCGGATCGGCTCCCAACGGGCCATAAGGCACAAACGCGATCCCTTCGCGAGCACAATAGGCCACCATGGGTTCCCCCTGGCGTTCACCGACGCTGTATCTGTTCTGTACTGAAGCGATTCGGGCAATTGACCTCACTTCTTCAAGCTGTTTGACCGTTATATTCGAAAGGCCGATCAACCGGATTTTTCCTTCCTGCTGGAGTTGTGCCAAACCCAGCACCGATTCGCTCAAAGGCACACCCGGATCAACCCAATGCAGTTGGTACAAGTCGATACAGTCTAGGCGTAAGTTTTTGAGACTTTCTTCGCAATCACGCCGCAAGCCTTCCGGGCTTCCGTCCAAATATCGCTCAGTAGCAGTTTTTTTTACCACCCCGCCCTTGGTCGCAATGAAGAGCCCTTGCGGGTAAGGGTGGAGAGTTTCCCCGATAAGTCTCTCATTCCAACCGGGTCCGTAAGCTCTAGCCGTATCAATAAAATTGATGCCAAGTTCGAGTGCCCGCTGCAGAACCTTTTTCCCATCGTCCCAAGCCTCGTAAGGCCCAAAGTTACCCGGTTGACCGGTCAGACGCATCGCGCCATAGCCTAGCCGGCGCACCTCCGTTCCATCGATGAACCGAAATGTGAGAGGGGGTACCATAAGAAGACTCTTTACGCCTGAAGCGCGCTGTTGCGTAGCTCAATTTGCACACCAGGTGCGGCATCAGACTTGGCCTCGCGCGCGAGCCTTAAAACAGCTTGATCGTCCAGGCCGCAATTGTTACTCATAGCGGTCCCCCTTTAGATGCTTCGCATTTATTCTTCAGTCACTCCTCAACCTCTTCATTTCGTTAGGATCAGAACATGAAATCGATTGCGCACCACGCTATTCTTTCCCTGGCGCTCCTGACCGCACTCAACAGTATCGCGACCGCTGCCGATACTTATGAGCCCGAATGCTTCAAGCCGTTTAGTCCGACCACAAAAACGCTGCACTTTCCAGCGAAGAAACCACCTTACCGGATCGCATTAGCCAACGGGTTTATCGGGAACACCTGGCGAATCGAAATGATCAAGGCTTTGCAGGCCTACGCGGAATCGCCCGAGATGAAGCCTTTGATCAAAGAATTGCGAGTTACGAGTACGGGCACCGATGTTGCCGCGCAGATCGGAGCGATAGACAACTTTATGAATGCCGGCTATGACGCCATTCTGATCAATGCGGTAAGCCCTACAGCGTTCAAGCCGGTGATTGAGCGAGCCAAGCGAGCCGGCGTGATCCTGGTCGCCTTCGACAACGTTATCGACAGCGACCAGATCTTTTTGGTGAACGAAGACATGATCGAGATGGGGCGGATGGCAGGGCGCTGGCTCGAGAAAGAGATGGGCACAAAGGGTAGCGTACTGGAGGTGCGCGGAGTGCCCGGTAATTCTGTGGACCAGGACCGGCACAAGGGATTCCATGAAATCCTGGACAAACATCCCGACATTAAATTCGTTGAGGTAGTCGGCAACTGGGACGACGGCACAGCGCAGAAAGCAAGCGCGGATGCGATCGCTGCACATGGACACTTTGACGGCGTCTACACGCAAGGGGGCTCAACTGGGACAGTCCGCGCGTTCATCGACGCCAAACAGCCTTTCATTCCGGTCGTTGGAGAAGGAGAGAATGGTTTTCGCAAGTTAGTTGCAGATCACGCCAAAGACGGTTTGAAGGGTCTGTCGCTCAGCCAATCACCTGCGCTGTCAGCTATTTCTCTTAAGGCCGCAGTCGCTGCCCTGCAGGGGAACGCGTTGCCCCAGTTCATCGCCATCCCTCTACCTTGGGCGGACTACACAACCCTGAAAGCCGGTGAGAACTATTTTCCCGACCTCTCAGATGATTTCTTCGTTGCGACAGGCTTTGAGCCTTGCGGAGTAAAGCTCGACGCCGCGCAACTGATGAACGCGGCCAAAACAAATCAATAAGCCCTAGCCCGCAAAAATCACGCGCCGGGAGAATCGACGAGCTCACTGCGGGCTAGAAAGCTCTTAAACAGACGCCCGCGTCTGTTTAAGAGCCCGTTTTAAAATAAATGAATCTAAGCAAAGTGTTTTTGAATTTTTCCTCCCAAAAAGCGGCAGGATTGTCCGGCGTAGCCGGAAAATTCTGCCGCCTGAGCCTGCATGGCTCACAAATTCTCTAAAAATTTGTGAGCGATGCAGGCTAATGACGTCCCTCCCCTGCCGTCTGAACCGACCCCGTTTCTGAGGCTCCAGGGGGTTTCCAAGCATTACGGGGGCGTCACGGCTCTCTCGAGGGTCGATTTCGAATGTACGCTCGGCAACATCCACGCTGTCGTGGGTGAAAACGGCGCTGGCAAAAGTTCTTTGATGAAGATCATCGCGGGCGTAATCCGGCCGGACGAGGGCCGGATGTATGTCGATAGCAGGGTGGTCGATTTTGCTTCGCCATCAGACGCGACTCGACATGGCATCGCCTGTATTTTTCAAGAGCTCTCCCTCCTGCCTGATCTCTCGGTATCAGACAACATCTCAATTACAAATCCGCCGAAACG
The DNA here is from genome assembly GCA_019236035.1 of Verrucomicrobiota bacterium. Taxonomy (GTDB): domain Bacteria; phylum Verrucomicrobiota; class Verrucomicrobiia; order Chthoniobacterales; family JAFAMB01; genus JAFAMB01. The sequence continues at coordinate 4,467 of JAFAJU010000435.1, forward strand.
TTTTGGTTTAATCGACCGGCGCCAACAGAGGAAACGTGCCAGCGAAATCCTCTATCAAATCGGCTGTACCGACATTCACCCTTCTGAACGTGTCAAGGACCTCCCTTTGTCGCGCCAACAGATGGTGGAAATCGGGAAGGCTCTGGTTCGGCAACCCCGCTTGATTATCATGGACGAGGCCACGTCAGCTTTGACTGCTCGAGACGTGGATCAGCTCTACAAGGTCATCCGGCAACTTCGAGACCGGGGCCTGGCGATCCTCTATATCTCTCATCGGATGCATGAGATTTCGGCTTTGGCGGATACCTGTTCGGTCTTTAGGAACGGAAGACGGATCGACACGTTCCCTATGACCAGCAGAACGACGGCGGAAATCGTTCCACTTATGATCGGACGCGAGGTGGCCCAAGCCTATCCGCCGAAGCAAGAGCACAGTCCGGCCGCTTCCACTGGCCCCGGCCGATCGAGGATCGATGGCGCGCCCGCAGCCGAAGTGCCGGCCCTGGACGTGAGAAAGTTAAGTTGGGGACAAACACTCAAGAATCTCTCGATGCGCGTGGGAAACGGCGAAATAGTCGGTCTCGGCGGCCTTGACGGTCAAGGACAGAGCGAGTTTCTACTCGCACTTTTCGGCGTGCTGCGTGGGGTGGAGGGTGAAGTGTTGATCAGCGGTACGCCGCGATCGATTGAACACCCCGGCCAGGCGAAATCGTCCAGTGTCGGAATGGCATTGATACCGGAAGATCGCAAGACCCAGGGCTTGCTCCTGGCGATGTCCGTTCGCGATAACCTCGTGCTTGCGGCCGCATCGGATCTGAGCCGACACGGGTTAATCGATCCTAAAAAAGAACGAATGGCGATCGTTGAAACGATGAGGAAGCTGCAAATCAAAGCGAACGATCTCGACGCGCCAGTTCGCACGCTGTCTGGCGGCAATCAACAGAAGGTCGTCCTTGGGAAATGGCTCATGAAGGAGCCACGGATCCTGCTTTTGAATGATC
>JAFAJU010000496.1 GCA_019236035.1 Verrucomicrobiota bacterium
AAATAGGTTATGAATTCTCCGGCAACGAAACTCTCTAAGACGAAATGTTGGACGTTCGAACAATCGTCCCGTCGTTTTGACCTGAAGCCTCTGCTGGGCTGGCCCAGAGAAGGGGCGAAGGCAAACCTTCTCCCCTTTTCGAGCTAGGTCACTTCTTGAACGTCACCACGTCGTCTGCCTCCAGATAGTCGAAAAGCGTCGCGCTCTCGGGCTTGAGGCCAAGCTTAGCGCATTCCCCCGCGAACCATTCTTTCCGCTCGGGATCTTCATACGGGCGGTAGGCCTCGACGCCGGCGCCCCACGCCTTGATTTCATCAACCGTCCTCTGCTCGCCGTGGCCGTTGAGCCAATCAACCAGTTGCTGGTCCGTGGCACCGGAGGCCAGCAGGGACTTTACATCGTCAGCCTGCACCCCTTTGAAGCTAAACAGCATCTGATCGAGGGGACAAGCGAAGTGGTATTCTCCAACCACCCCGTGCAGGGTGGCTCGCCCTTTGTCAGCCATGCGTGCCGCCAGTGCGTAATCGCCCAGGCGAGTGCGGGGACTGCGAGGAGGTTCTTGAGTCAGATTTTTTAACGTGCTCATGTTTGAAGAATCGTTTGCATTGATCGTCATAGGTTGTTAAACCAACAACTGTCGTTAATACAACGATGGACGTTTCCTTTGTCAAATAATAGATTGATGCTGTGACATTTGAGGCGCAAAAGCTCGACCCGCGCGTCCGCCGCACCCGGCAGATGCTCTTCCAGGCTTTCCAGAGTCTGCTCGCCGAAAAGACGTTTGACCTAATCACGGTGCTGGACATCTCCGAGCGGTCGACCTTGAATCGGGCCACATTTTACGATCACTTTCCTGACAAGTTTGCCCTGCTGGAATCGATGATTGGGGAAAGGTTTGGCGCCCTGGTCGCGGCCCGAATGGCTCAGGGTGACGGGACCTGCGAGACCGCGTTGAGGCTCCTGATCCTCGCTGCTTGCGACTTCCTGGCGGAGATCTCTTCGGGCTGCCAGAAGAATCAACGGCAGTTTGAGCCGATGGTCGAATCCCAAGTCAAAGAGGGCATGCGGGAGGCGTTGATATTGGCGTTGCACAACCATGGGACTGAAAATCCGGAGCTAAAGGCCACGATGGTCAGTTGGGCGATTACCGGAGCCGCCTTGCAGTGGAGCCGCGAGCGGAAAACATCCGCCGACCAACTCGCCGACGCGATCCTCCCCACCACCCTTAAGGTGGTCCATCCTTAGGAGCGCCAATAACAATTGGCGGTCGATCTTGCCGAGGGTGTTACGCGGAATTTTATCAACAATTTTGAGGGTCTCCGGAACTTTGTAGTCGGCAAGCCGCTCCCTGGCAAAGGCCAGAATCTCGGTGAGGTCTATGCTTTGCGCGCTATCCGCCAACTGCACGAAGCCAGCCACGCGCTGACCAAGATCAGGATCCGGCACACCGACCACGGCAGCGTCATCGACCGCAGGATGGGCCATCAACACACGCTCGACTTCCACAGGGGAGATATTCGAACCGCCGCGAATAATCAGGTGCTTCTTTCGGGTAACGAACCAGAGATCGCCCTTTTCATCCTGTCGCATCAGGTCGCCGGTATGAAACCAGCCCTCCTTCGGTGCATCCTTGATCTGGCCCGGCCCAGCCCAATAGCCAAGGGTCACATGGGGACCGCGCACAACCAGTTCCCCTACCTCGCCTCGAGCCACCGGCACGTGATTGTCGCCCACCAAGCGAATCTGCGCACCCGGCACAATCCGGCTTACCGGACCTGGTTGCAAACCGTAGGTGAGAGACCCACACGCCTCTGTCGAGACCCAGAAGGAGCGTAGAGGAATTCCAAAAAATGAGGGAAACTGGTCTTGTAGATGAGGCGGACAAACATCGCCGCCTGCCAGGCAAATCCGCAAAGAATCGACATTGCGCGCGCGTGCTTGCTGGCATTGCAACAGTGCCCCAAACATGAACGGCAATCCAACGATCCAGGTGCAGCGATGGCGTTCAATCGCGTCGAGAATGGGATCGGGCTCAAAACGCTCAAGCAACACGAACGGCACGCCAAACCGGATACAGGCCAGCATGGTGAAAAGCCCACTGCCGTGTACCATCGGGCAAAACAACGCGGTGATCTGGTTGCGATCGAGACCCCAGTGCTTAAATGACTCGGCAGTTTTTGATAGCGTCGCCAAAGTATGGATCACGAATTTCGGCTGGCCAGTCGTGCCGGAGGTTGTGAGCAGTACCGCGGGAGCATCCAGATCTGGAGCGGGTCGCATCGGCTGGCCCTTGGTCTCGGCAAATAACCTTGTCCATGGCTGCACCCGGGGATCGTTGACAGGACCGTCCACGACAAAACGACTATTCGAGCCCAGGATTGAAGAATCGATGGAGGCTATCTGGCTGTAGAGAGACGCTTGGCCAATGTAGAGAACAGGCCGCAGCCGCTGCAAGAGCGGCCTCAGTTCGGCGGTTTTGAATCTGACATTCAAAGGCGCCGCGATAGCCCCAACTCTAAAGCAAGCATGATAAGCAATAATAAGCTCAGGCAGGTTCCCCATGTGCAGAGCGACGCGATCGCCCTTCCGAAGGCCACGTCCGGCCAATCCACGCGCCAGGCGCTCCACTTCAGTGACCAGTCGTT
>JAFAJU010000002.1 GCA_019236035.1 Verrucomicrobiota bacterium
TGGTGTTTGTCAATACCGGACGAAAATGCTCTTCGCAGGGGATAAACGTGATCGGGGGGAGGCTCGCAATGCATGGGAAATCTTTATAAGCCATTGCTTTCGCGCAAATCGAGAAAATTCGGCCTGCAAATACAACTAATTGTGCCTAAATCTACGATTGAACACAATATGTGGGACTGGTTGTAAATAGGATTTCTGCCGGGTGTCGCGGCATGCTCAACCCTTCAGGAGCGTGTGCCTCGTCTTGAAATGTACGCGTCATGATCAAGGAGCCAGTCTTGATCTCAATCGGCAATGTGCACGATCAACTTTCCAAGACTTTGTCCCTGGAACAGGCCTACTAAAGCTCGAGGCGCATTATCGAGACCTTCGACGATGTGCTCTCTATATTTGATCTTCCCATCTCGGACTAAGGGAGTGACCTCGTTCAGGAATTCCTGGGTTCGAGACAGATGGTCCCCGATAAAGAAGGCCTGCATTCTGATGCGCTTCAGGAGAAGTGAATTAAGCTCGGGAGCGCTTGGAGACTGACCGTTGTATTCCGCAATGAGGCCGCAAATCAGCACTCGTGCGAAATCATTGAGCAGCGGCCAAACAGTCTTGAGAACCTGGCTACCCACGTTCTCAAAATTGACGTCGACCCCGTTCGGACATGCGGCAGCGAGCGCTTCTGCAAAGTTGGGCACGCGGTGATCGACGCATGCGTCGAAGCCAAGCTTCTCCACAACGTAACGAGTCTTATGCGGTCCACCCGCAATGCCTACCACCCGACACCCCTTGAGCTTAGCGATCTGCCCAGCCACCGAGCCTACGGCCCCAGCGGCGGATGAGACTACGACCGTTTCACCTGCCTTCAGTCCTGCGAAATCCTTCATACCAACCCAGGCGGTCTGTCCCGGCCACCCGAGTACGCCAAGAGCAGTCGATAGCGGCACAGTGTCCTTTTCGAGTTTGCGGGTGCCCTCTGCAGTCATGAGGCAGTATTCCTGCCATTCGCCCTCGCCCAGAACGTACTCTCCCGGTAGGAACCGCGCATCGCGGGATTCAAGTACGCGGCCGACGGTACGACCTTGCATCACGGCCCCCACCTCAACGGGAGGAGAATAGGCTTCTCCTGAGTCCATCAGGAAACGCATGTATGGATCAAGCGAAAGCCAAAGATTCTGGACGAGAATCTCATTCTCCCCGGGCTGTGGTATGGGCTCTTCGGCACTATCAAAGTTGCCCAACCAGGGCATCCCGACTGGACGGCTCGCCAAGAGGATGCGGTGATTCAAAGTCATGCTTGCCCTTCACTCCCATGATTAATGCGTTGCTTGGTCTTGCGGTTCATAGTCCTAAAAGGTAGTTGCCCAAGGTGCGAGAAGTTCGGCTTCAAGGTCGTCAAATCGATTCGGCCTCGGCAATTGCTTCCGCCAGGCCGCGTGTATCCCAATAGACCTGCCCCTCATAGGTCTTTCCATCTGACAGGCTCACCCGGTCCACTCCTCGCCAGGTGAGCGGCTTTCCGCTGAATGTCGCCTTCGCTTCCCATTCGACCATCACTGTGTCGCCCACAGGTGCCCATCGCAGCACCTCTAGACTCAGATCAGGAGCCCGTTCCAGAAGTTGCCGAAAGTGAGCGACCACGCCTTCTCGATCCGCCGGTGCCTTCATGGGCGGTATGAGATTCCGAGTCTGTGGCTGCATCAAATCTCTAAGGGCTTCGGGCTTCTCCAATGTTCAGCAAAGCGAATCACCCAATCTGCCGCTGCGGCGATCTGCTCCTCAGTAGGTGGGTCGTAGTTGATTGCGATTGATCCTAACTGCCGTGCTCTCTGTTTCATCTGAATTTCCTCTGCTGTCGAACGCGATCGGCGTTTTAAATTTTTGGGTCCTTAGAAATCTTCAACCAAGCCCAATCCGGTCAGCCATCCTTGGATTGCCGATCCGATAGCGTTGGGATGATCCTCCGGCAAGTAATGAAGTCCAGAACTCAACTGGACTACCCTGCAGTTCTTTAAGCCTTTCGCAAACTTCGCGGCAAAGGCAGGCGATATCAAGGCGCCGGGGTTGCCAACAAAGAGCAATTTCGGATAGAGAGACTCCGCTAGCGCTTGATGAGCATTTTGAATGACTGAATATACGTCTGCAGGTTCTCCGGCGATCGGTAAATCGTTCGGGAACCGCCATGTTGGTACTCGAGAATCGCGAGTTGCAAAGGGCGCCCGATAAACGGCCATTTCTTCCTCTGTGTATTTCCTTACTGTCGCGGCCGGAAGTACCCACTCGACGAATAGGTTCTCGTCAAGGATCATCTTTTCGCCCACGCCCGGCGTTCTGAACTTCTTAAAGGTGTCAACCTGATCGGGGTGGAAGTCATCCCACGTTGGCATGGGGCGTATGAACTCCATAAACGTCAGGCCCCGGACGAAATCGGGCCTGCGCGCCGCCAAGTGGAAGGCCAGACTCGTTCCCCAGTCGTGTGCGACGACGTACGCGGAAGAAATGTTCAATTCTTCGAGGAATGCGTCGAGGTAACGAACATGATCAAAGAACCGATACTCGATACTGGGTTTTCCGGACTGACCGAACCCAACGAGATCCGGCGCGATACAGTGCGCCAAGAGCGCAACCTGAGGCAGGATGTTTCTCCAAATGTAGGAAGAAGTGGGGTTGCCGTGCAGAAACAATACGATAGGCGCATCCGGATCGCCTGCCTCACGATAGGAGATCGTGGAACCCAGAACTTCGACTTGGGATAAGGCAAGATCAGCGAGGACGGTCATTTCAGCTCCTTGAATACAGTTTCGAAAACAATTCGTCGGAATCGTTCTAGTGCGGCTGGGCCGCGATCGACTTTCATGCGCAAAATTGCGCCTTCCCAGGAGGCGAGCAGGAATTCCGCAAGATCGTTTGGATCGAACCTTGTGTCGATTTCACCAGAGGCCTGGGCCTCGGAAATGCATGAGGCGAACGGTGCGCGCCACTCCTTGAAAATTGCCTCTAACCTTTGTTGAAGAAGTTTGCTCTGAGCAGTGGTTTCGATGCTGAAGTCGCCAATTAGACAACCACGATTCCATCTGTCGCGTGCCAGTACACCGCTGATGATCTCCAGGTACCGCTGTAGACGCTGCCGCGGACTCAGCGATCGGTCCTCCAAGGCCTTCCGAACGTACTCCTTCAGATTGGCGAAGTAGCGATCAAGTACCTCCTTCGCAAACTCCTCCTTAGAGTGAAAGTGATGGATGAAAGAGCCATGAGGAGCGCCGGCCGCAGCGCAAATGTCTCGGACCGTCGCTCCTTGGTACCCCGCCTTAAACATCACCTTCAGGCCGGCGTTGAGGATGTCTTCGCGTAGTGAAGGCTTCATGTGAGCTATTATACGCACGTGCGTATAGTATTGTCAATCTGATTTTCGTTTGATCTGGTGCACCTTTGCGGCACGCATTGAGTGCCTCAGCAATCAGTCAACTGCACGACGATGTGGCCCCTCAACGAATGTGGCTCACAGCGCCTGTTCTCAAGCGGTTCTCAACCTATGTGGTCCTGTTATTAGCTAACCGAGTCGAGGCGCCGGCTTGTTCTCAACTGATGTGAGCCGGAAATAGCTCTTGTTATCGAGCGGAGGTGATTATGTTCTCAATCCGCAACAAATAAGTGTCACTCGGAAGGTCGATGCCACTTCATCTCTGGATTAGTTAGCGCATATGGGGATCCTCCGCCAGAAGGTGTTACCGCCGCGACCATATCCTGTGTAACATCCAAAAACACTTTGAGGCCCTGGATGTTTTGGCAACCGTTGGTGAGAAGATAGTTGCTGTTACTGCTAAGCGTCAGCCCATCCGTGTTAGTTGCACAGCAGCCGTTGAAGCAGCTCTGGCCCGCTAGACAGCAGGCGCCATTACAACCACACTGGCCCGGAGGACAGCAGATGCCAAAGCAACATGACTCCCCTGGTGGGCAGCACACTTTGTTCTCCGGATCGCAACATGTTTGCCCCGGCGGGCAGCAGAACACTTTCGCGCCAGTCACACTAGTCACATAACACGGTTCCTGCCCTGACGGGCAGCAGGCATTGGCGGGGCAGGGCAATCTGAGCGGCGTACAACGTGGATCCGGAACTGGACCCGGGCAAGAAACGCACTCCTTTGCGCAACCCAAGATCGGGTCTGGCACGCACGGTTGGCACAGCAAGTGCGGGAAAGGCCCGATGAGAGGCTGACTGTGCGAAATTTGCTGTCGTAGGGTTTTACCTGTTAGTGCTTTCTTCTCTTCGGTGCTCATACTTTTGTTAATTGGATGTGCTTTTTCCCGGAGAGTCCTCTGCTGAGGAGTTGCACTCGGCATTTGCCCGTTTCCAGAATTCGTCTCTTGAAAGATCGGCCGCACCAACAAGCTACAGCCTGGGCAGATCGCTGGAGCGGCCGAACCTCTCTTTGCTAATAGTACCCCTGCAACGAATGTCCCGTGCTTACAGGCGGCGCTGCTCGACAGAGCGCAACCACCCGCAAGCTCTCTCGGCACTTCCCGTATGTTTTCTGTCGTGAGGTCCGGATGGTCGAGGACGACCGGGCCATCTATTAATCCAATTTTGATCTCAGGCCTGCCAGGGGTCCGGTCCAACAAAGGTCTCAACCTGACCAAATCCACAATAGTCACCGGCAGCAGACCTATTCTTTGGTGTTTGAAGAATCCCCTGAGCGCTCTTTGGCATAATCATAGCCAGGAAAGCGTTTCGTAGATCAGAAATGTCCGAGTTCTCCTGTGACCCCACAGTCGTTTCAGCAGG
>JAFAJU010000193.1 GCA_019236035.1 Verrucomicrobiota bacterium
CCCGAACCTGATGCCAGAACGCTTGGACGTCGGTTGGCGCAACTTTACCGATTGGACGACGACTACATTCTTCCGACGGCGGGCGCTGCCGAAGGGCTTTATCTTGCCGCCAGACTCTTCGCGGGCTGCAGCGTAGCGATCGTTGAGCCTGGATTCAGTGACTACAGCCGATCTTTTGCCACCCTTAGCTGCGAACTTGAACACATAATTTTGCCTCGGGAATTATGGCATGCCCCAGCCGGCGAATGGGCGCATTTGCTCGAACCATTTGATGTGGTCGTCCTTGGCAACCCGAACAATCCCACAGGCTCGATACTGACAAAAGTCGAGTTGCGTTGGCTTCTCGAACGAGGCTGGAGCCGGCCGAAGCGCTGGATTGTCGACGAAGCGTTCATGGAGTTCGCTGCAAACCACGAGGAGGAAACGCTGCTTTCGATTATCCGGGAATTTCCCTCCTTGATCGTTCTGCGGTCGCTCACGAAGAGCTGGCGGATTCCCGGGTTACGGGTGGGATTTCTGGCTACGGCCGGATCTATGGAGCGCCTGCGTGAAATGCAGCCTCCCTGGAGTATCAATGCAGTGGTGCAAGCGTGGGCGAAATGCTTTCTCGTAGAGGAACGGCACGTGCAGCTCTTGCGAAGTTTAGGAGAACTTCGGGTAGCGAAGCTCCAGTTCGAGGCACAGTTGCGTAAGATCCCGGGAATTTGCGTATACCCCGGAGCGGCTAACTTTCTGTTGGTGGAGCTGTTAGAACAGTCGCTTAACGCCGACCATCTCTACCAGCAGTTGGGGCGCCGCGGTCTGCTGATTCGGGTGTGCGACTCGTTTCGTGGTTTGGCTAAGGGGCGCTTCATCCGCCTCGCGGTTAGGACGCGGTCGGAAAATAGCCGACTCGCTGAGGAGCTTTCTGCTGTTTGCGCGGAACTGATCCGGAGAGCTGCATGAAGGCAATTTCGATTCTTGGCACTTCTTCAAACAGCGGAAAGAGCTGGTTCGCAACTGCGCTCTGTGCGTTGCTGCGCCGAAAAGGAGTTAGCGTTGCGCCATTTAAGGCGCAAAACATGTCGAACAACTCTTTCGTCACGCTCGATGGGGGCGAAATCGGGCGGGCGCAAGCCGCCCAAGCCGAGGCCTGTGGGCTCCGGCCGACAGTTGAGATGAATCCAATTTTGCTTAAACCGTCCGGACGGCTCGGATCACAGCTCGTGCTCTTAGGGCGCGCGACGGAACACGTCGGCTCAGCCGAGTACTACACGTTAATCGAGAAACTCTGGCCGATCGTGTGCCAGACCTTGGAATACTGGAAGCAGCGGTGCGACCTCTTAATTTTGGAAGGCGCCGGGAGCCCGGTCGAACTTAACCTTATGAGTCGCGATATTGTTAACCTGCGCCCAATCCAATACCTGGATGGCAGGTGGGTGCTGGTCGCCGATATTGAGCGAGGCGGCGTTTTCGCCCAGATCGTCGGAACCTGGAATCTACTTAATCCTGATCATCAAGCACGTGGGTTAGGTGTTGCCGTCAACAAATTCCACGGAGATCTCTCGTTGTTTACTGAAGCGCCGCACTGTTTGGCGGAAAGGATTCCGCTGCCCTATCTCGGCGTTCTCCCGTTCTCGCCGCAACTCCAGCCTGAGAGCGAAGATAGTCTCTGCCGGGAGGCGGAAGAGCGCGGTGACGGAGACACGGTCGGCTGGATCCGTTTTCCCCACCTTTCCAATTCGCAGGATTGTCAGCCATGGCTCATGGACAGCGGCGTTCGCCTGCGATGGATACAACACGCTCACGATCTCGACACGGCGAAAATCGTCATCTTGCCTGGAACCAAAAATACCCTGGCAGACTTGTGTTGGCTCTACGATACAGGCATCGATCAAGGTATAATCCGGGCTGCCCGGCGCGGTGTTCCTATCGTCGGGATTTGTGGGGGATATCAAATGCTCGGCGAGTCGGTACACGATTGCGAGGGAGTCGCCGGTGACCAAGGAGTCGCGCCGGGATTAAACCTGTTGCCAATCCGCACAACTTTCTCGAAGACGAAAGAGGTCGTTCAGGTGTGGGCTTCGTGGGGAGGGGAGCGATGGCAAGCCTACGAGATCCACATGGGAACCACGCTGCAGACCCGTCCCTGTGCGCCCTTGTGCTCAGTCGAAAACGGTCGGGCCGCCTGCCAGGAAGGTTGTCAGGTCCGCAACGTTTGGGGCACCTACCTGCATGGGTTGTTCGAATCTTCCGCCATTCGCTCAGAGTTGGCGAGGCGCGCAGGATTTTCGAGCTATCGATCCGCGACGGTCCCTTGGCGGGAACATCTCCAGCGTGTCTATGATGGAATGGCGGATATTTTGGAGGAACACCTGAACCTGGAACCGATCTGGAACTATGTGGCGAACTGAGCCTTCTCAGATTTTGGCTGCGATCATTCTGGATCTCCTGGTCGGCGATCCGCGCGGCTGGCCACACATTGCTCGTTTGGCCGGCGCACTCTCAGTGCGGTACGAAGCCATTTTAACCAGGAGAGTACAAAGAGGCGTGATGCTCGGCGTCGTCTTCTGGATATTGGTGACCGGTACAATATTCTCCGGCTATGTGATTACCTATTGGCTCTGCGAGAGGCTTGGCGCAACCGCGACGTGGCTTCTCAATACCCTCATTATTTATCAAGCGATTGCCTTGACGGATCTGCATCGGCACGTTCAAGCGATCTTGCAGCCACTGGCGGCGGGTGACCTGGTAGAGGCCCGTCTCAGACTGGCCCGGATCGTCGGTCGAGATACCGAGAGTTTGAGCAAACCCGAAATCAGCCGGGCCGCAATTGAGAGTGTGGCTGAGAGCCTCACGGACGCAATCGTGGCACCCCTGTTTTGGAGTGTAATTGGCGGTGGTCCCGCTGCGCTCGTTTATCGCACCGCGAACACTCTCGACTCGATGGTTGGGCATCGAACAGACGTCTACGAAAAGTTCGGTAAAGCGTCAGCTCGGATTGATGATTTCCTTAATTGGGTGCCGGCCAGAATTTGCGCGGTCTTCTGGTGTCTTTTCGATTCTACGCGGCGCTGGGGAGTGATCCGCCAGGAAGCCGCCGCCCACGCAAGTCCAAATGCAGGCTGGAGCGAAGCGGCCATGGCTTACGCTCTCGGGGTGCGCCTAGGCGGCGATAATTATTATGGCGGGCAATGTGTGCGTGGTCCGGTGTTTAATCCCTCCGGACGCGTCGCTGGTACCGCGGACATCTCGAGAAGTCTGGCCTGGATGTGGCGGATCGCCGGTTTCTGTGCGGGATTTTTGCTCCTTGTCTCAATCTTTCTCTCTTGTGTACGTCTCAAATGAACACGTCACCTCCAAGACCACGCTTAAAACAAGGCGCGTTCCAGATCTATACCGGCGAAGGCAAAGGCAAGAGCACCGCCTCAATGGGACTGATGCTCCGAGCTCTCGGCTGTGGGTTCCGCGTCTACTATTTGCGCATGATGAAGCCTCGCTGGAAGACCGGCGAACTGGCCATCTGTCCTGGTCTACACCCGAATCTGACGTACAAAAACGTCGAACAGGACTGGATATTATCAAAGAGCAAAAATATTCCGGAGCACGTTGCGGCCATGCAAGCTGCGCTCTGCGAGGTCATGGACGAGCTCGAGCGTCTCTTGGTGAGTGCGGAGTACGATCTGGTGATCGTTGACGAGATCAACTATTGCATTCATCGCGACCTGATCCCCTTGGAAAGAGCCATTGCGCTGGTTGAGAAACGTCCCGAGAACGTGGAACTGGTCTTCACGGGGCGATATGCCGCCGAGGAATTAATTAAACGCGCCGGAGTGGTCACCGAAATGCGGAAGATCAAACATCACTTCGACGAAGGAGTTCCCGCACGAAGGGGTATCGAGTTCTGATGAATGCATCCACTAAACGCCGAGAACGCCGAGAACGCCGGGAAGTTGCCGACGCGGCGTTCTCGGCGATTCCGGCGTTCCCGGCGTTTACGATTTAGGACAACTCCATGACAACCGCTCCATCCAACGGATTGATTCTGGCCGGAATGCAAAGCGGCGCC
>JAFAJU010000415.1 GCA_019236035.1 Verrucomicrobiota bacterium
CACTGCCAGTCCGGTGATTCTGCTTTTTGCTGAGATCAATCGGCGTCGCAACGAGCAGCAAGGTACGTTCGTAGCCACAGGACAGTTCCTGCTGGGTTATCTGACGGCGTGGATCGGTTTTAGCGTGCTTGCCACGCTAGCGCAGCGGGGCCTGCTCACTGCGGCTCTGGTTTCACCGATGATGGTGAGCTCGAGCAAAGCATTGGGCGCGGGATTGCTCTTCATCGCAGGTCTCTTTCAGTTCAGCCGTCTCAAATATGCCTGCCTGGCTCATTGCCGGTCTCCCATGGGATTTCTGGCTACGGAATGGCGACGCGGTTCAATTGGCGCTTTTAAGATGGGATTAAAGCACGGCGGCTACTGTCTTGGCTGCTGTTGGGCATTGATGGGTCTCCTTTTTGCCTTTGGCGTGATGAACCTGTTATGGGTTGCTGGTATCAGCGCCTTTGTCCTGCTAGAGAAGGTCACCCCGGCGGGGCAATTGGTGAGCCGGTTGAGCGGCTTTTTGTTTATCGCGTGGGCGGCTTGGATTGTTTGCGGCTCGTAAAGCTAGGCCGCAATGAGCGACTCGACTGAGCTCGCCGAAGTCTCGTCGATTCTCACTGCGCGTGATTTTTGCGGGCTAGGCCCCGAGTCTGCCTTCACCCAAACGGGTTATTGCCTCATTCTGGAAAGCCATTAGCTTTCCGCTCGGGCCTTATGAAATCAATTTCTCTTGCCTTCTCGTTTAGCCTCGCCCTGGCCACAGCCACGTCATTTGCAACCGGACCGGCCTCTGCTGAAAATGATCCACCCGCATCGTTCTTCACAAAATACTTCATCTCGCCTGACTACCTGTTCAGAGAAATAGATTACAGGCCAACAGAAGACAGAGTACTCAATCGGCTTATCGCGATCGAAACAAAAAACCCGCAAGTTCAAAGTCAGATCGGTGCCGATTTAGAGGGGAAGGGCTGGCCTGATTTTGTTAATTGCGAATTATCGCCGGATGAAAAATGGCTTTGGATCGACTTCAATGCTGGTCCGCATGATTTCGAGCCCATGCTCTTTCGCCGCGTATCTGGTACCACGTTCGAGGACATAACCGATAGCTCCGGTGTCCAAAGCGAGTTGAACAAATGTTACCCTTTCGAAGAAAGTAGGTTTTTCGGTTGGAAGAAGGATTCTTCGGGAGTGTATGTGACACTGCAGACGCGAGGTCACGTAAACGGCGTATTCAGTTATTCAGAGGTTTTGGCTTTCTATAACCTAGGTACGCAACACGCGACGGTTTTGAGTCCCGAGTTCAGCATTCCAACGGATGCCGATGACGCTGCGGTGAGAGCGGAATCAGCGAAAGAAACGGCGCAGTTTCGCAAGATCATAGGAGCGGAAGGTGCCGTTGAAGAAAGATCAACCGAGCGGGACCTGAACTTAATTTACAACTTGCTTAAGCGTGGACTGAATACTGAAGACCAACAAAAGCTTGTGGCTGAAGAAAAGGACTGGTTAACGACTCGGGAAAAGAAGGCAGAGCCTGAACGCGAGGAATTTACGGCGGACCGAGTGGATGTGTTGGCCGACCGGTGGCTACGCCTGGCCAGTCCGCTAAGCCGAGATTGAGCGTGAAACGGCAGTCGTCGACATACTAATCGATATCCATATAACATTCGGTATCTTTTCTGGAAACCGATCGACATCTGAGCATCGATCGGCAGCGGCGAAGCCGAGGCAGAGGACAGCCTAGGCTGTCCTCTGTCTCGGCTTCGCCGCTGTTCCCGCCTACCGGTTTGATCGGGTTCTCCACCCGATCAAACCAGCACGTTTGTTCTGACGGCTTTTGCCAATGCGTTCGTAATCGGTTCGACTGGTCTGCTCGGCAATAACCTGGTGCGGACAAAAGAATTTATAAAAAAATAGCGATGAACGCCTTGATCAACATTTCCGGGTATGGGAGGAAGAGCCGTCGAAGACATTCCCAAGCAACTTATGGCTAACTATCCAAACTCGGAAGGACGCAGGGTGGTACTCGCGTTGATCGACACGATCGAAGAAAACAAGGCGTACCTGAGCGAGCTCGACGGTAAGATTGGCGACGGCGATCATGGCATAAATATGGCGAAGGGGTTTGCGCTCACCAGGGGCCGCCTCGGCGACCGCGAAGTTTCGCTCAGCGAAGGGCTAGGGCTGATCGGAAAAACGCTTATGACAGAGATTGGGGGGGCAATGGGACCGATCTACGGAACACTGTTTGTCCAGATGAGTCTGAAGTCGAAGGATAAATCGCAGACGGACGCTGCGCTATTCGGGGTTATGTTGAACGCGGCCCGCGAAGCACTGTACGAGCTGGGGGGAGCTAAGGTCGGGGACAAGACCATTATGGACACCCTGATTCCGGCGCAGGAAAGTTACCAGGCGGCCGTCGATCGCGGCGCCTCATTGCAAGAAGCGCTGGAGCAAATGGCTGACGCCGCCGAGAAAGGTAAAGAGTCGACGGTCAATCTGGTTGCGAAGATTGGCCGGTCCAGCCGGCTCGGTGAACGTTCACGGGGAGTTCTCGACGCCGGAGCTGCTTCCTGTGCATTGATCCTGCAGACGTTTGCCAAAGTGCTTTCCAAATATAGCGCCGAAGGTGCGACGTCAAGATAGCCTAGCCCGCAGGGCTAGGAAGTCGACGATTGCGGCATCAGCGCTGAAAGCGCGCCCCAATGCGGACTATATTTTCCCACGTAAAGCCGTTGATAACGGGGCTTTAGCATACGCGCTATTGTTCTGGCGCTGGAACCCCGAAAGACGAAGCCATAAATGGCCATACTCCAGGCGTAGCGTAACGCGAAACGCCGCTTCCTAGAAAGGTCGAGGCGATGGCTACTCCTTCACGCGGGTCACCAGCTGGGTCGGGTTGACAAAACGCAAGGCGATCAATAGCCAGACGAGAGTCGTAGCCATATAGATGACAGCCATCGCATCGACCGATTGCCCGGCACGAATGCCTGCAGCAAAGACGGAATAATACAAGGCGACAACCAAGGTCTGACTGTCGGGACCCGCGGTCAGGAAGGTTAGCTCGAACATGGCAATCGTTCGTACAAGCACAAGCAGACCGGCTGCGAGAATTCCGGGAGTGAGCAACGGGACCAAGACGTGAAAAAACAGGCGAAATGTGCCGGCACCGAACACGCGGGCAGCGGCTTCGAGTCTCGGGTCGATCTGCTCGACAAACGGCGTTACAACTAACACCACGAATGGTACCGCCGGCACCAGGTTAGCCAAGATTACACCAACAATTGTGCCAGCCAGATGCAGCCGATAAAGGACGGTTGCGAGAGGGATTCCGTAGGTCATCGGTGGCACCAGTAAGGGCAACACAAAAAGGAGAAGGATTGCTCGCTTAAAACGGAAATCGCGTCGCGCCAATGCGTAGGCTGCAGGTACGCCGACCAGCAGAGAAATAGCCACGACTGCAAAAACCACCTCCACCGTGACAATCAGCACGCTATCGAGTTGGAATTCGCTCCAGGCCGAACCATACCACTGCAAGGTGAAGCCCGCCGGCAGCCAGGTGCCCAGCCAACGGGTAGCAAACGAGTTTACCACCACCGCTGCGATCAGACCGAAGACGTTAACGATAAAAAAGCCGATCACGACCCAGATCAAGCCTGCCCACAGTTTCGCAGTTAGTGCACCGTCTCGCATATAATGGTGACGTCACCGCAGGCTTTGCGCATATTCATTCGCCGCTGTTTCTTTGAACATGGCAAGCAATCAACCTTTTGGTCCAACGGTCGGGCCGCGGTAAAATAATACCCGGATTGCTAGGATTAACACAACTACGAGCAGCTGGACCCCTGCCATAATCATGGCAATGGCCGAGGCCATTGGGTAGTCGTAATCTTCAAAAGCAGCCTGGTAGGCAGCAATCGAAATCACGCGCGTCGGGCCGGCTGGTGCACCCAGCAACACCGCAGACGGGAATACTGAAAAGGCTTGAACAAATGAGAGGCAGAAAGCGATGGCCAGGCCTGGAACAAGCAGTGGCAGATAAATATGAATAAACTGTCGCCATGGGCTAGCGCCAAGCGTCGCAGCCGCCTGCGGAAGGACCGGATCGATACCGGTGAGATAGCTCAGCAGGAGCAAATAGGCAAAGGGAAATCCACTAACGACAAGGGATAGGAATACACCCCAATAATTGTGAGTCAAATGGATCGCCGAGGTCGACAGATGTGTGACTAACAAAAAACGATTTAACCAGCCCTGTGGTCCGAGATAGAGAAGAAGCCCTTCGGCAATAAGCACGGTCCCTAAGGTTATCGGTACAACCAGAATCGCTGTCAGCAGCCGTTGGAGGCGATGCCGGCGGGTCGCAAACGCGATCGGCAACGCCAGCCCGATGTTAACTACCGTCGCCGGAAATGATATCCAGAGAGTCGTCGCAATCGTCTGGCTCAGAAAGGGGGTTGAAAAAAACTTAACATAGTTCCGCAGACCTACGCCCTCGTGGGCCGAGAAGGAAAGCAGGAACCCGTATAAAAAGGGATAAAGGAAAAGCAGCAAAACCAAGCCTACTCCCGGTGCAACCAGTAGGGCCGTGACATCGACAGTTTTCCGTTGTATAGACGCCGCCGAACTCATGCTGGCGAAAATGCGAGTACGCGTTCTGGCGAAACGGCTAATCTTAGGCGGTCGCCTGTGACGATTCGTCTCGGTGTTCTGGCGTGCAACAGGACACCGGATTCGGCTAATACATCAACCAGATAATCGCGGCCGCAATACTCTACAAGCTCCGCCTGACCAAAGATTACATTGCGAGGATGCGCTTCGTTGATCTTCCGTTGAGCAGGTTCTATGGCAATGTCGTCCGGGCGAATAGCAATGACTGCGCGCTTCGAAGTTAGACATTCTTGGGCAATGCCTTGCAGTTGCAGCCCTGATCCCGCAAGAAAGGCGAATGAACCTTCCACTCGCTCCAGATCGAGCTCGAGGATGTTTCGGTAGCCCATGAAACGTGCAACCTGAAGATTGGCCGGTTTCGCATAGAGCTCTTCCGGCGGACCAATCTGCTGGGTGCGTCCATCATTTAACACCACAATTCGATCGGCCAGCGACAGCGCCTCATCCTGATCATGGGTCACATAGATTGTGGTGCGACCCAGGTCCCGGTGTATGCGTTTGATCTCCGCCCGCATCTCCAGACGGAGCTTGGCGTCCAGGTTGGAGAGCGGTTCGTCCATCAGGATGACTGGCGGCTCGATCACGATGGCACGGGCAATGGCGACTCGCTGCTGCTGGCCGCCAGAGAGCCGGCCCGGCAACTTGTCTGCGTGCGCCTGTAATTGAACCAGCTCAAGCGCAGCATCCACGCGCCGTCGTATCTCATTTCCCGGGATCCCGCGCATCTTCAAGCCGAACCCGACATTGCGGCGGACAGTCAAATGCGGGAAAAGCGCATAGTTTTGGAATACCATGCCGAATCCACGCCGCTCCGGCCGCAGCTGATCGATCCTTCTTTCATCGAGCCAGATAGTTCCGCCAGTCAACGGAAGCAGACCCGCAATACAATTAAGCGCCGTTGACTTCCCGCAGCCGGAAGGGCCAAGCAGCGCGATGAACTCTCCGGACCGGATAGTCAAGTCCAAGGCGGCCAGTGCAGCCGTGGCTCCAAAGTTTCGACTGATCTTCTCAATACGAAGTTGCTGAAAATTCTGCTCCCGTCCAGAGGGCGCCGGCTTCTTACTCCCGGAGCTTTCGCCGGCGGCGGAAAAAGGGGCTGAAGGATTCACTTTAATTTGGCCGCTCCGATTTCTTCATCCCAGCGGCGGAACGCCGTGACCATCGACTTGGAGTCGAGCGGAGTCTCTATGGGATGTTCGGCAATCAGTTTGTCGTACTCTGGCCGGCCATATTCGTTGATCGCTTGCTGGCTATGTTCTGGAGCCATCGAAAGGGTGACATTTTTGACTGCCGGACCTGGATAAAAATATCCCTCGTCATAAACAGCTGCCTGCTGCTCCGGCCGGAGTAAAAACGCCATCAGATCGAGAAGAACGGCCAACTTCTCCAATGCAATACCCTTGGGGATCGCCATGTAATGGGCGTCGCTAACCCAATGAAAGCCGTTAAGCACCGAAATCTCGGCCGATTTTGGGACGATGCCGAGGACGCGAGGATTAATGTCCCATCCGGTGGTGGTGGCGATGAGATCGCGCGAGCCTTCGCCGAATTCCTTCATCGTCGCTGTGGTCCCAGAAGGATAATATTCGATGAAGCTATTTAACTCTTTCAGATAAGACCAAGTCTTGGCCCAGCCATCCACCGGATCCAGCGGATTGCTGTCCGCCAATAGATAAGGCAAACCCATCAGCAACGTCCGCCCGGGACCGGAATTGGCCGGTCTGGCGTACATAAATCTGCCGGGGTGTCTTTTGCACCACGCCAGCAGTTCGTCGGTGCTGGTGGGCGGGTCTTTCACGCGCTCCGGAGCATACTCCAGAAGGGGACCCGAGGGATAAAAGGTAACCGTGATACCAAAACCCTTGCCAAGCTCATACATTTTCCCAGCGGCGGGCAAATAATTTGACACCAGGTCTGGGAGTTTGTCCTGGTAATCCGGCATCAATCGGAACCACAGATCCTGTTCGATGCCGGCAGCCAGTCCGTCCAGTCCGGTCAGCACCAAATCGATGTCGAGACGACCGGCGTCTTGTTGAGCCTTAATCTTGCTCGGAAGCTCTGGGGCAGGAGCCTGGGTAAAACGAATTTTATCAACCAGCTTAGAGTGACCTTTACGATAGGTTTCGATGCCCTGCTGGGTCAGCCGCAGATTGCCGGCTACGTCAATGACATTCAACGTCACTGGTGAGTTCGGCAAAGGAGGAGCAGAGGCCCGTGCCGAGGTTAAGGCGCCGCGCAAAACTGTTGCCGCTGCGGCAGAGGCCGACAGACCGACGATGAACCGCCGGCGGCTAAGGACGTTTGCCGCCTGTTCTTGAAACAAGGGCTTGGATAGGGGTTGAGAAAGAAAGGGGAACATTTTGAGGTAGTGTTCGCTTTTAACAGATGAGGAGCAGATATGCACGGGAAGCATTGCAGGGGAAGGCCCCGGCTTCAAGACTACGATTGAAAGGGCGACGAAATGGGCTGTATCCGCTATAATCTTATCTATGCGAGGAACCTATCAACCGATCGAGAACTATGGTGTAATTGGAAATTTGCAGACCGTAGCGCTCGTCGGGATGGATGGGTCGATCGATTTCCTGTGCTTTCCCTACTTTGACTCACCCTCGGTGTTTGCGAGCCTGCTGGATTCGGAACGCGGGGGCCGCTTCGTTTTGTCACCAGTTTTTCAGCACCGCCGCCCTAAACAGATCTATCTCTCGAACTCGAACATTCTCTTAACCCGATTTCTCTCTCCGGACGGCGTGGCGGAGGTGTGCGATTTTATGCCGGTATCCCTGGAATCCTGGAGCGATCGAGGCGAACCGGTGCATCAGCTGATTCGCCGCGCAAAATGCGTGCGTGGCGATGTGAAGTTTGAAATGATCTGTGAGCCGCGTTTGGATTACGGGCGGGCGAAACAGAACGTTAGGCTTCTTTCGGAGAAAGAGGCTTTGTTCATTCCGGAGAGCGGCGAAAGCTCTGTTAAACCCGTTCGACTACGCGCCGAGGTCCCGCTCGTTCTTCGGGAGGGACGAGTCGAAGCCGAGTTTGTTTTGAGGGCAGGGGAAAAGGCCCTCTTTATCCTGGAGGGAGATGAAGATGCTCCGCACACGATCGATCCGGATCGGGCGGGCGACGAATTCAAGGCTACACTCAATTTCTGGCAGTCCTGGATCAGTAAATCGACCTATCGGGGACGTTGGCGCGAGATAGTTGATCGCTCGGCGTTGGTGTTGAAGTTGCTCGTAAGTCAGCGTCACGGTTCGATCGTGGCCGCGCCGACCTTCGGTCTCCCGGAGGCTATCGGCGCGG
>JAFAJU010000544.1 GCA_019236035.1 Verrucomicrobiota bacterium
AAGCTGCGCAAGCCCATGAGCTCCTGGAAAGTCGAGAGACAGAGGGCAAGCTCGTATTGTCCGTCGCGGATTCACGCTCTTTCGATTCCAAATTCTAAAATTTGGAGGTTTAGTCTTAGCGGCGAAGCCGAGCCAGATAATAGCCTAGGCTGAGCTTGCGAGGCCTAGGATGAATGTTGCGATCATCATTAGGGCCGCAGCGCTCCATGCCGCGATATTCAGTCCGGAGGTGATTTGTTCGGCCGTGATGCCGCTTACCAACGCACCAAAAGCTGCGACTCCGATCGCGCCGCCAACCTGCCGAGCCGCGTTAAGCACGGCTGAGGCAACCCCCGATCTTTCGCGGTCAACACTTGATAAGATTGCCGTGGTCATTGCCGGCACAGCCAGTCCGATGCCGGCTGGAATGAGGACAAACCCGGGTAGCATATCGAAGAATGTTGATCGGCTCTCCAACCTGGTAAGAAGAGCGTATCCTACAGCGCCGATCAATCCGCCGAGGATCATCGGAGCGCGGGAACCGGTTCGGCCCGCCATCCAGCCACTGGCAATGTTCGAAGCGATGAAGGTGCCAGTCAGTGGAAGGAAGGCGAGGCCGGCCTGGACTGTTGAATAACCTAAGGTCTTCTGGAGATAGAGGCTGAGAACAAAAATGATTCCGTAATAGGTACAATTGACCAACACTCCAAAAACAATTGCCGGAGTAAAACCAGGTCGCCCGAAGAAATGTAACGGCAACATCGGGGTTGCAGTTCGTGCCTCGACGACGATAAATGCGGCGCCTGTCCCGAGAGCCAATAGACTTCCTGCCGCCACGATCGGGTGGGTTGTTCCCAAAGGACGAGCCTCAATGACGGTGCCGATGAGCGCCGTTAGCGCAACAATTGCCAGAGACTGCCCAGCAAGATCGAACGTGCGGTGTTTCGTTTTGTTCCATTGCGCAGCTGGTACACAACGCAACGTTAGTCCGAGTCCAAGTGCGCAGATGGGTATGTTTACGAGAAAAATGCTACGCCATCCCAGCGCATTCAGAAGCAAACCACCGACCATTGGTCCAGCCGCGATCGCCACACCCCCTGCCGCGGTCCAAATACCGATGGCTCGAGCGCGCAGTCGGGGGTCGTAAGCGCATGCGTCATTTAGGATAGCAAGGGAGCTCGGTACCAACAAGGCGGCTCCAATTCCTTGAATCGCTCTGGTGGCGTTGAGGAAGCCGGCACCGGGAGCCAGGCCACAGGCCAACGAGGCTGCAGCGAAACCGACAAGTCCAGCAACAAAGACACGTTTTGAGCCCAGCCGATCTCCTACGACTCCCGCAGAAAGAAGCAGTGCCGCGAAGCCAAGCGTATAGGCATCGACCACCCATTGCAGTTCAGTCACGCTCGCCCCCAAATCTTCACTGATCCTGGAAAGGGCGACGTTAACGATAGTTACGTCGAGCTGAATCACCGCGAAGGCAAAGCTAGTAGCCGCTATAATCCACGCCACCGAGCGAGCTGGTCGATGTGGAGGCATGAGATCGCTTGCCTTTGCCGTGATGCGATCCGGCCCATCTATAGAATTCGGGTGCACAATTGGGTTCACAGGTCTACTCTATCGTGCCATCTTTGGTGGACAATTCGATGCGGATCGAAATGTCGAGTTGCTTGGTTGATATTATGAATAATGGCATGGAACCGGATATTTCGTCTCTGGCAGCCTTGATCAGCGAGCCCGCGCGAGGGCGGATGCTAATAGCCCTGCTCGACGGGCGTGGCTTGCCGGCTACCGAACTGGCACAGAGAGCCGGTATTACCTGTCAGACCGCGAGCTCTCATCTCGCCAAATTGGCCGAGGGTCGACTGCTCCAGGTGATCCCGCAGGGTCGCCATCGGTATTATCGGATCGCGAACGCTCGGGTCGCCGAACTGCTCGAGTCCATGGCGAGGTTTGCTCCCATAAAAGAGACCGGCCGGTCTGAACCCAAAAGTCCGATTCAAATTGCGCGCACCTGCTATAATCATCTCGCAGGAAGCTTAGGAGTCCGGATAGCAGACGCTATCGTTGGTCGGGGACTTTTGCGAGAAGTGGGTCGCGATTATCAACTCACTAAGAAAGGAGCGCAATGGTTTTCCGAGTTTGGCATAGATACCGATGCCCTACGAAAATCCGGTCGCGTTTTCGCCCGGCAATGCCTCGATTGGAGCGAACGACGCAATCATCTCGCCGGCGCGCTTGGATCGGCGCTGGCCGAGCATGTGTTTGAGCGCGGCTGGATCGAACGTGTTCGAGAAAGCCGCGCGGTCCGAATAACTGACCTTGGTCGTCGCGAACTGAAACGGCAGCTCGGCGTAGCCTGCGATAACTAAGAAGAAGGTAGTATGTTCCGCTTCCTCGCGTCGCTGTTCCGCCGAAGGCGGCAGATTTGCAGGCTAGATGCTCTTCTCCCAAATCGCTGCGTAGCGATCTTGGCCGCCGACGTCGTAACCGCTGACGTCAATCAATCGGTAGCCTTTGCCTTGCAGTTCGTCAGACACTCGCTGAAACTCCGCCGCCGCCATTTCACGGCGCGCATCCCAAGCAGGTCCGGTGCTTTGTTCCCAAACGCCTGCGTAGAAGGCGTGACCCTCGATGCTATAGGCACGGATGCGCAAAGGCCGGTAGCCTCGCGTCTTTAAATCCTCAAACGTCTGCTGGTACTGGGCAGAATTAAGACCGTACGGCGCTTCCCAAGGCGGACCGTCTCTCTTTTCCCAGATAGCAGCGTAACGGGGCTGGCCATCCACGCTATAGCCGCTGACGTCAGTCAATCGGTAGCCTTTGCCTTTCAATTTGTCAGACATTTGCTGAAACTCTGCCGCCGCCATTTCACGGCGCTCCTCCCAAGCAGGTCCGGTCGTTTGTTCCCAAACGCCTGCGTAGAAGGCCTGACCCTCGATACTATAGGCACTGACGCGCAAGGGCCGGTAGCCTCGCATCCTTAAATCGTCAAACGTCTGCTGGTACTGGGCAGAAGTAAGACCGTGCGGCGCTTCCCAAGGCGGACCGTCTCTCTTCTCCCAGATAGCAGCGTAACGGGCCTGGCCGCCCACGCTATAGCCGGTTATGTTAGTCAATCGGAAAGCTTGCCGTTTCAGTTCATCAGAGATTCGCTGATACTCACTCGCCGTCATACCATAGCACGCGCGCCAATACGCTGTGCCGAGTAGCGGTGGACTTGGGCCCGGACGCAGGAACCCGAAGTAGACGGCAGCACCTATGGCCAGGCCGAAGGCAAGCGCGAGCAACAGCATCATTGCGGCCACTGAGCGCGGCTTTCTTTTTCCAGGGGGCTTCCTTTCTACCTTCTGCTCTGCCTCCGCTGCTAGGGGTTCCTCGCCTTCCGTTTCACGGTATTCTGCCTCCAGTCTCTTGTTCTCCCTGCGCTCAGGACGTTCACGCTTGGTTTTCTCCAATACTTCCTCTATGGCGACTCCCAGACGCCGGCAATCGTCGTCGAAGCCAGTATCAGTTATTTCCAATGCATTTCGGCGGACCAGCGGCTTCAAGTCATCGGGAAGGTCGGTCGACCGAGGCATCGAAGCGCGGTCCACCAAAACAGGGATCACTCGAATATCACGTTTAAGTGCCGTTGCAATCTCCCTACGCACGAAATCTTCCGGATTGTCGAGTCGCCGACTACCTTGCTCGTCAACACACGTGAGCCAATGCGATCCAATGATCGCGATTAGGACGTCGCATTCACCAACAGTCTTTTCGATTACATTAATAAAATCATCGCCCGGGGCGATGGCATCGATATCCATGAATATCTGGTTTCGATCGAAACGCGCACACAGGCGGTCGTGAAGGCTTCTGGCTGACCA
>JAFAJU010000598.1 GCA_019236035.1 Verrucomicrobiota bacterium
TAAACGCTCCTGATGGTGGTTTTGTAGTAGGGAAGCGGAGGTTCGTCAGGGCCTCCCCAGACCTTCTGGTAGGGATTGGCGAATATGGCCGCTTTAACTTCACTGAAACGGGAACCTTGGTAGCCTTTATCCTCTGGCGTAATGCCCTCCGCTCCGAAAATGGCGTCTGGGGGTGGTGTTTGGCTCATGTGGTTCCTTGCTTGAAGTGTGACTGTGTTCTGGCGACAGCCTATGAGAAATCGTGAGTGAACTGAAGCTCAGATTTTTTTCTCAGACCGTAGCGGATTGCCTCTTCGCGAGCGTCAACGGCGCGAAGTGCTCCTGTTGAGCGTTCGGGAACATTGGGAGGAACTCGGCAGCCTGACACTCACTGTGGTGCCTTCACCGACTTTGCTGACTACGGCGATTTTGCCGCCGTGCAAGTCGACACAGCGCTTTACGATCACGAGACCTAGGCCCGTGCCTGGACGCTCGTCGACGTTGTGCCCGCGGTGGAAGGCGTTGAAGAGCCACTCGCGGTCGGCTTCTGGAATGCCAATGCCCTGGTCGCGGATGGTGCAAACAATTTCTCCGTCACTCCGCCTGATTTCAAACTGCACCGGCCGCCCGGCATCCGAGTACTTCACCGCATTCGTAAGCAAATTCGTAAAAATGTGCCGCAGCAAGCGGTCATCCGCCTGAATCTCGCCGGGTATTCCGGGGATTGACAATTCGATCGGACATCGCTGTCCGGTAGCCGAAAGGACCTCGTCAACGAGTTTTCGCACGAATGAAGGCAGATCAAGTGGCGCGGGTTTGAACTCCATCTTACCCGCGTCGAAGCTTCCAATTAAGAGCACTTCCTCCATGATTAAGGCCATACGGCGCGTATTATTGCGGATGGACCGCAGATGGTCCTCACGTTCGGCCGGTTCCAAGCGGTCGAGGTAATCCTCCAGGATTTCGGCTGATGACTGGATAATGCCTAACGGGGTGCGGAACTCGTGTGACACCATGGAAACGAATTTGCTCCGCAACTGTCCCAGCTCCTTCTCTCTGGCCAGCGTCCGGACAAGTTCGGCTTCCGCCTTCTTGCGCTGCGTGATGTCGTTGCAGACGGCCTGAATAAGCTGGCGGTCACCGAGCCGGATGCGAGTAAGAAAGACTTCCATTGGTAACTCGGTGCCGTCCCGCCGCAACATTATCCAATCGAACCGCTCGCTGCCATTAGCCAGCGTATTGGCGATGTGCATTCTGACCAACGTCTCAGCGCGCTCGCCATCAGGCTGGATTGGTGCTGAGAGTTCGGCGGGGTTTTTGCCAATGACTTCGTTCAGACTGGAATAGCCCAGCAGCCGCAACCAACTTGGGTTCGCCTCCAGGATCATATTTTCATCAAGCAAAACAACCGCCAGACTGGTGCCTTCGAAAAGCGCACGGAACTTTTCTTCCGACCGCACAAGTTCAGTGGTGCGCTCAGCGACTCGTTTCTCAAGCGATGCGTTGAGCTGACGGATTTCGTTCTCTGCCCGCGTGCGCTCTTCGCGCGTGTGAAGCGCAATCACTCCATAGGAGAGATTGTTTGCCAGATCAGTGTAATGCTCGATCGTGCTCTCATTGAAGGCGTCCGGCTCTCCGGCATGCAACGTGAGCGCGCCGAACGCTTCCCCGCGGGACAATAGGGGAAGCGAAATGGTTGAGGCATAACCGTGCCTGAGATCTTCGACTCGCCACGGAGCGAGAAGCGGGTCGGTCAGGTTATCCCGGGTCCAGCAGGTGGTGCCCGTCCGGATCGCCGTGCCTGTGGGCCCGCGCCCTGTTTCGGTATCCGCCCAACTAATGGCGACTCGTTCCAGGTATTCCTCGTAGTGTCCAGCCTGGGCGACTGGCCGGACAGTCTTTTCTTCGTTCAGCTCGCGGTAACCGACCCAGGCCATCCGAAGGTCGCCGACCTCAACGAGAATCCTGCAGACCGACTGCAATAGCTCATCTTCCTCGGTTGCGCGGACGAGCGCCTGATTGCATTGGTAGAGCGTCTGGAGCGTCCGGTTCAACCTAGCCAAGTTCACTTCGGCTCGCTTCCGTTCTGTGATGTCGATGATGATCGTGGGAAAAAACCCGAGCCTGCTTCCACTGGGCGGGACAAAAACGGCGTTGACCTCCACCCAAATCACGCTCCCATCCTTACGTACGTACCGCTTCTCGATACGGTGAACCAGATGCCCTTTTGCGGCCTCCGCGATCAGCGCTGCGGTGGTCGTACGGTTTTCTTCGTGGGTAACGTCCAGAGCGGTGAGCTTTTGAAGTTCCTTCTCCGTGTAACCGAGCATCTCTTGGAGCGCCAGATTTGCCGCTATGAAGCGGCCGTCTGAAGCAATCAGGGCGATGCCTACCGATGAGTCCTCAAACAACTTCCGCCACCGCTCCTCACTGGCACGCAGAGCCTCTTCGGCCTTCCTGCGATCGCTGTTTTCCTGCGTAAGGTCGGCATTTAGCCGCGCTAATTCAGTATATATCCGCGCGTTGTCCAGGGAGACGGCGGCCTGTGAGGTCAGTAGTTCCAGCACAGTGAGCCGGTGTGGTGTGAACACCCTGGGCGTTAAGTTGTTTTCCAGGTAGAGCGCACCCAATAGTTTGGCCTGCTTAACCAGGGGAAGGCAGAGCACCGACCGGGGTCGCCGTTGTTCCAGGTAGGGGTCGCCCGAGAACAAGGTTGGCCCCGCGGCATCGTCCAGAATCACGCTGTGGTGCGTCCGAATCACGTAATGGAGCATCGATTCCGGCAGCTCACTAGGCGTTACCGGCGCCTCTCGCAGCATCACTTCGAGTTTATCACAGCCGGTCGTGGCCTCCGCCTCGATTTGTGGCTCTTCGCCCCGGAGAAGGATAAGCAGGCCCCGATCGGCACCTGCGTTTTCCATAGCAATGCCCATCAGGGTCTCCATGAGCTTACCTGTCACGATCTCGCTGGACACGGCCTGTGAAGCCTTAATGACCGTGCCGAGGTCGAGTTGTTCGAGAGGCGTTCCAATCGTGGCGGTCGAAGTCGCCGGCGCTCGTTCCTCACGCAGGTGTGGGTAGTGTTGATCCAGGTGCCGCACCTTGCCGAGCGCACCCCAACGAAGGTAGCAGTACCTAGCGTTTCGAAGATACGCGTACCCGCTCGTCTCGTATCCGCGCGCGAGATAGAATCTTGCAGCCAGCTCGTTTGCAATGCCCTCGTTCTGAGTAAAGCCATTCTCGCGCGCCGATCGGATAGCCTGCTCATACAGCCGTTGCGCGTCCAGTTCCCGGCCTTCAATGCGGGCGATCTCGGCGTCGACGAGCGCGACGCGGTTTCCGAAATTTTCCGGACAATGCTCGGCTAAGAGATTGATTTGAGCGCGTTCTTCGGTGAGCGCCTCTAGATGCCGGAGTTGCTCTTCAGATGACGCAGAGTCGTACTGTGCGGCCCGCGCAAGAGCGTCATAGAAGAGGTATTCAACAGACTCAAAATGACCCGGTCCTGTCTGGATGAGCGGCTCAGCCTTCGATCCCGCTGCCAGAGCGGAGGCGTAGTCGCCGGCATAGAAGTGCGCTTGCAGCTTGCGTATCCAATACCAGCATGTAGCGAATA
>JAFAJU010000004.1 GCA_019236035.1 Verrucomicrobiota bacterium
CAACCTCGAGATCTTGTATGACCTTGGTAGCCTCTTCATGGATATCTCCGGCTCCAAGACTCAAAATCAAGTCGCCCGGCTCCACAATTCGCCCAACCTCGCGGTACAGAACGTGTCGTTTTGGCACATAAAATGCCGCCGAATGCCCATGGTCCCGCAAAGCCGACACGATCGTGTTTCCGGAGACCCCCGGGATGGGCGGTTCGCTTGCGGCATAAATGTCCGTCACAAAGACGATATCCGCCCGATCAAAAGCCGACCCGAACTCGTTCTTGAGCGCCTCAGTGCGTGTGTAGCGATGCGGCTGAAACATCACGATGAACCGCTTGTGCTCAAGCGAGCGCGCGGTCTCAAGCGTCGCCTTAACTTCAGTCGGATGATGACCGTAGTCGTCCACCACTGTGTAAGCCTCGGTTTGCAGCTTGATTTCAAATCTTCTCTTGGCTCCTCGGAAAGATTCAAGCGCTGCCGCGATCTTGAAAAATGGCACTCCTATTTCTGTCGCTAGCGCCACAACCGCTAACGCGTTGCTAGCGTTGTGAGCCCCTGGAACTCCGAGGGTAAGTTCTCCGAGCTGAAGATTCCCTCTCCAGACTTCGAAACGAGACCCAGATCGGGCGCCTTCAAACCTCCGATATTGATACAGCGCCGCCTCAGACTTGCCGTAAGAAATGGCATTCTCGCGTGTCGCGCAAAGTCGCGCAGCGTGCGGATCGTCAGCACAGAAAATGACTTTGCCGGCGACCTGATTCATGAACTCGGTGAAGACGCGCTCAATCGCAACGAGGTCAGCATAATAATCGAGGTGTTCTTCCTCGACATTCAGGACGATCGCATGCTCCGGACAGTAAAGCCGGAGTGTGCCGTCACTTTCATCTCCTTCCGCGACAAAATAATCTCCCGCCGGCTCCCAATGCGCATTCGTACCGAGAATCGGGATTTCAGCACCGACGTAATGCGAAGGGTTAAGACCGCCGACGCGAAGGACATGCGCGGCCATCGAGGAGGTTGTGGTCTTGCCGTGCATCCCGGCGATCACAATCCCTCTTTTGATCTGCATGATCGCAGCCAGCGCTTCAGCGCGCCGCACCATCGGGAGCTCCAACCTAACGGCTTCGTCGAATGCCGGATTCCCCGCTCTGATTGCGGACGAATAGATCACGAGTTCTGCGCCTCGAACCGTCTCCTCTGTTTGCGGAAGAAAAAATCTTAGCCCTAACGTCTCGAGCCGCCTTGTCTCTAAGCTACTGACGCGATCGCATCCGCTCACGCGATGGCCAAGCGCAAGCAGCAAACCGGCGATACCGCTCATTCCTGAGCCGGCTACTCCTATCAAATGGATCCGCTTTGGACCTTCGAGGAGAAACACGGTTAGTTTTTTGGGAAGATCAAACGTCATTTACGCGATCTCTCGATAATTTCAGCAATCCTGTTCGCAGCGGTCTCCGGTGCCAGTGCATGCGGCTGCTCAGAGCTCTGCCGCACCCTTGCTCCGTTTTTCAAAAGTTTGTCTATCAATGAGCTGAGCGTGTCTCCGCTAACACGCGACTCCTCTAATACTTCAGCAGAGCCGTGTTTCGCAAACATTTCTGCATTTAAAAGTTGATGATTTTCGGCGGCATATGGATACGGAATCAAAATTGTCGGCAATCCGAAGTAAGCGATCTCGGTCAAACTAGCCGCACCGGATCTGGCAATTGCCACGTCCGCAATCGTGTAGGGTTCCTCCATTCGATGGTAGAAAGCGCTGACAAAAGCTGGGACCCCTGCTTTTTGATAACATTCATAAACGTAGTTTTCATCTTCCTTACCGGTTAAATGGACAAATTGGACCGGCTTCGCGGCGAACCGGGGCAGGACAGCTAATACAGCTTCGTTGATTCCGTGCGCCCCTTGACTGCCACCCATCACCAAAACGGTCTGCAGGCCGGCCTTTAAACGCAGATTGTTCAACGCCTCCTGGCGATCGACGGGCCTTTGCAAACTGTTGCGAATCGGCGTTCCGGTCACCACGACGGCTATATCCGGGAAAAAACGAGCGCACTCCTCGAATCCCAACAGCACTTTTTTCGAGAGCCACGCGTTCAGACGGTTGGCCTTCCCGGGGATCGCGTTTGATTCGTGAATGAACGTCGGAAGACCCGCCATCCGACCAGCTAAAATAGGTCCGGTTGATGTGAATCCACCCATACCAAGAACCGCATCCGGACCAAACGAACGATAGATGCGGCGACAAGCCGCTAAACCATTCAAGAACTTATTCGCAAACGGAAAAAACTGGGGCGAAACTAGCTTCGGCAGACCAACAGCCGCAATCTTTTCGATGCGAAACTCCTTGCGGTCCCGCACCGCGGTCGCGTCGATCTGCTTCTCGGAGATCAGTAAAAGGATCTCGTGCCCGCGGCTTTTCAAGACCTCAGCAACGGCCAGTCCCGGGAACAGGTGACCTCCGGTTCCTCCACATGCAATCACGACATTCATCAGAACGAACTACTAAATTCGGGAAACATGTCTCACCCGAACCATCATTTGGGTGCTTGCAACCGTCCTATCTTCTTTGCCTTGCCGGTAGATGTTAATCAGGATCCCGACACAAACGAGACAGAAAAATAGATTTGAACCGCCATAGCTGATAAACGGCAACGGAAGCCCTTTGTTCGGCAACATTGATGTCGTGACGCCGATATTAATCGCCGCTTGCAGGCCAAGGATGGCGGTACAACCAAATCCCAGCAACATGCCAAATCTATCTTTGGCATTCAGCGCAATCAATATGCCGGCCATCACGACCAGGAGGTAACAAAACACGACGATCAGGGTTATGCGCAAACCGAGCTCCTCACCGATCACCGGGAAAATAAAATCGGTGTGCGCGTACGGCAGATAGAGCATTTTTTGCCGCCCATTACCCAGACCCAGACCTTCGGGTCCTCCCGATCCGAAAGCAATCAATCCCATCCATTGCTGGTGACCTTCCTTCTCCTGGTATTGATCGGGATGCAGAAATGCCAGGAGTCGTCCCTGTCGTTCCGAGATGTGCCAGGCGATCATCAAAAGCGCAGCGAGCCCCGCCACAACCAACGGCCCCAGAAACTTCGGACTGGCGCCGGCGACGAACATCATGAGAAAAATCGTTGCGCCAATCAGCAGAGTCGTCCCCAGGTCGGTCTCCAGAACGATCAGCGCGAGCAGCGCCGCAATGACCGCCACAGGATAGATCAATCCAATCAGGAAGCCTTTGCATTTCGCCTCAAACTTTGAAAACCACCACGCGATAAAGATGATCGAAGCCAGTTTTGCTAACTCTGATGGTTGAAAAGTGACTGGTCCCGCGTGGATCCAGCGCCAGGAGCCATTGATCCGCATCCCGATCGGACGAATGAAGCAGAGAGCCAACAACCCAAGGGCAGCAGGATACAGCAAGTACCAGGATCGCTCCAGCCAATGGTAATCGACCAAGGCAAAGACGATAGAGAAGATGAATCCGACGCCCAACCAGAAGCTCTGCCTTTTGAGGAAGTTGAACTGATCTCCGTGACTGTCAGGAGCAAAAGCGCCTGTGCTGTAAAGCATGACCAGCCCAACCGTCACGAGTGCCGCAACCGTCAGTACCAATATATATGCGCTTCGTTTATGCACGCGGAATGCCAAGTGGGCGCCATCGAATGTTCATGGTATGACTAACTTCTGACCGATCTGCAGTTTCTTCGGATCTTCTATATTGTTCACCTTTAACAAGTCTGTGTAGCTAACTTTGAATTTCTTGGCGATCCCCGCCGGACTGTCTCCTCTTTGGACTACATAAAACTTCCCAGCTTCGCCGGCACCCTCCTGGGCGATATTGCTGTTCTGAGCCTTGACACCGCCGGCCCCTCCGGAGTGGGGTGAATCCACTAATTTCTGCACATCTGGCGGCACCGATTTGTTCCCTGGTTTGTCGGGCAATCCCGGATCTCGTGCAGCGTTAGGTTGCACGGGCGCAGTCTTTCCATTGCTCGACTCCGCCTTACCAGTCACACTGCCGGTCTGCTGATCCTTCAGTGCACTAAAGGCGAATATCCCGCCCACTGCGACAACATGGAGCAGCAGCACTACCACGAACGCTCGGGATAATTTTACATTCGGCTCCTCGGCAGAGTAATCTTCCTCCGCATATTTCGCGGCGGATCGCGGACCAGCCGCCCGCAGCTTTTTCTTTGGGGTCCCTTTGACGGGTCTCTTGATTAGTCTCACCTTGCTAACTCCTGGATGATCGCGCGGAATTGATTGCCGCGATCCGCATAGTTTTTGAACATGTCGAACGAAGATGTCCCCGGTGAGAAAAGTACCACCTCGCCCGGGAGACTACGTTGTCGAGCCTGGTCCACCGCCTCTCTCAGCGTATGCGCAAATGAGCACGGCACGACCTTTGACCAGCTCTGGAAAA
>JAFAJU010000053.1 GCA_019236035.1 Verrucomicrobiota bacterium
TTTGAGATGCAAAGCGAGTACACTTCGGCTACAAGAGATCCGCTAAAAGAGGCGTGCTTAGCCAGGGGTGTCTGGATGAACTCGTGATCAAAGCCCCCGCCAGATTGACGGCGCTCTCCTCCTAATCTTCCACGCTTCCAATCTTCCGTCCTTCCGTTCGGCCAGGCGGTGATTGGCAATTCATTCATTGCGAGATAGAATCCCTCCACAATGAACGAGCCGCAGCAGCGGGCCATTGCAACCAGTCAACACTCGGGGATTGGGAATGAGGAACTTTCGCGCCGGAATGAGGAGCAGCTTTATCTTGCACTTGGCTCGGCGCGCATGGGTACCTGGGATTGGTATCTGCTCGATCGATCCATGCATTGGGACGAGCGGATGCACGCACTCCTTGGTCTAGCACCATCAACCTTCGGTGGGCGCTACGAGCAGTTCCTGGAGATGATTCATGCTGAGAACCGGCAGCAGGTAGCCAGAGAATTAGCGCAGGCAGTTGAAATGCGTGCGGAGTATGAAGGAGAGTTCCGCGTGGTCTGGCCAACGGATGGCAGCGTTCACACTCTGAGGGCGAGATCAAAAGTCGTTTGTGACAATCAGGGAAAGCCGGTGCTGATGACCGGCGTTTCCTGGGATGTCAGTGAGCGCTCCCAGATGGAGAATGCCCTCGCACGAGAGCGTTTTCTCCTAAAGACGCTAATGGACACGCTACCGGATCACATCTACTTCAAGGATAGGGAGAGCCGGTTTATTGCAGTAAATCGTGCCACGGCAACCTTGTTTGGCTCCGAAGATCCAGCGGACGTGCTCGGCAAGACAGACGCGGATTTATTCGCTCGCGAGCATGCCCTGGCTGCGCTCCGCGATGAACAGGAGATTCTGCGTACCGGACAGCCTCTAGTGAACATGGAGGAAAAGGAGACCTGGCCCGATGGGCATGAGACGTGGGTTTCTACTTCAAAGTTGCCGCTGCGAGATTCCAAAGGACACATCATCGGCACCTTTGGGCTCTCGCGCGACATCACGGAGAAAAAGCGAGCTGAAGAAAAACTCGCGGCGACCTCGAAAGAGCTGACTAGGCTTAACCGGATCCTGCAGACTCTCTACCAATGTAACCACGCCTTGATCCGTGCCACGGATGAACATGAGCTTTTACAGTCGGTTTGCGAGATTCTCGTAAAAGTTGGAGGGATCCGCTTGGCGTGGGTCGGAGTTTGCGAGGACGACGCTCAAAAGACGGTTCGACCCGTCGCTATGGCCGGATACGGCCTCGACTATGTTGAAAATGCCAAGATTTCCTGGAGCGACCAAACCGAGAGAGGGCGCGGCCCGACCGGGATCTCTCTCCGGACTGGAAAACCCTATTGGGCCAGAAATATGCGCACGGATCCCACCCTGGCTCCTTGGCGCGACGCCGCCATTGCTCGCCAATATGCCTCCTGCGTCGCCCTCCCTTTGATTTTTTCCGGGATCCGGATCGGTGCTATGAGCCTGTATGCTCGGAGACTCAACGCCTTCAATGAGACCACGATTGACCAGTACACCGATCTGGCCAACAACCTGGCGTATGGAGTTGCAGCGCTCCGGACTCAGGCAGAACGGAAACTCGCCGAAGAAGCATTACGTAATATTGAGCAACGTTTGCAGGATATTGTAGATAACACCACCGCCGTTATTTTCATAAAAGACCTCGAGCTCAAATACCAATTAATCAACCGAGAATTGGAACGTCGTCACCAGGTTCAACGCAATCTGATCCGTGGTAAGTCCGATTTTGATATCTACCCTCCCGGTATCGCCGAGAGGCTGCGCGCGAATGACCGGCAGGTAATCGAGACCGGGAAACCAATCGAATTCGAGGAATGCGTACCCGCCGCTGACGGCGACCGGTTTTACATCACCTCGAAGTTCTTGCTCTGGGACGGTAGTGGGAAGCCTTACGCGGTTTGCGGTATCGCGACCGATATCACCGAGAGAAAAAGAACCGAAATCGAATTACTCCGGACCGAGGAGGCGATGCGCGAAGCTCAGGCCGCGCTGACTCATGTCTCGCGAGTAACAATGGTCGGCGAATTAGCGGCTTCCATTGCTCACGAATTAAATCAGCCGCTTACGGGCGTCGTGACTAATAGCAACGCCTGCCTGCGCTGGCTCAGCAACGACCCTCCAAATCTTAGTGAAGGGCGCGAGGCAGTGAGGCGCATTCTCCGGGACGGAACCCGTGCCGCCGACGTCATTACCAGGATCAGATCGCTCCTACGCAAGACTGAAGCGGAGCTGACGCCCATGGACATCAACAACGTCATCCGCGAAGTGATTGCGCTGGTGCAGCCTGAGGTCCGAAAAAACGGGGTCAAGCTCCGGATCGATTTAGATCCGGCTTTGCCACCGGTCCCGGGCGATCGCGTGCTACTTCAGCAGGTTGTTCT
>JAFAJU010000087.1 GCA_019236035.1 Verrucomicrobiota bacterium
GGATGGTTGCTTCAAGAAGGCCGCGGGAACCAGTCTAATACTTTGTCAGGCAGACTGACCGCATTCGCCGCCTTCGCCAAAGGCAGCCTGCGCACGTTGGCGAATTTCCTCCGGTGTAAGGTCCTCTTTGTGTGTGGCCAGAGACCATTGGTGCCCGAAAGGGTCCGTTAACTGACCATAACGATCGCCCCAGAACATATCTGCCAGGGGCATACGCACTTGGGCACCGGCTGCTACCGCCTGATTGAAAACGGTGTCCACGTCTTCCACATAGACATGTATAAACACAGGCGATCCACCAATGCCATGAGGTCCCTTGCTACCCATGTCCGGAAACTCATCAACGAGGAAGAGCGGTGAGTCTCCGATCTTTATGTGAGCATGCATGATGGACTTGCCATCCGGCCCCGGCAGTCGGGTGATTTCTTCAGCGTTGAAGGCTTTCTTGTAGAATTCGATGGCTTGCGCGGCGCCCTTCACGATCAAGTGAGGGGTCAGCGTGTGAAAGCCTTCTGGAATCGCCTTTATCCGAGTTGTCATTTTTCTGTTTCCTTTTTCGTTTTGGTTTAGTGGGTTGTATCCGGATTCAAGTCGACGACGAACAAACCCGTGCAGTCAGGACACTTTATGCACAAAAGTTTGGCCGTTTATGGCTTTGTGCTTTGGGTTTCAGCGCCGAAGGCGCGACATCAAAGAAGCCTAGGGCAAGCGACGGGCCGGTTTCGGCCCGTCGCGCAGCCCTAGGTAACGCAAAAAGAAGGTGTAGCGCTGGAAGCGCGACACAACGATAGCCGTTGTACCGAAGACCCGCGATTCACGGCTTCACGCGAGAAAATATTAATCCGCATTGAGGCGCGCTTTCAGCGCTGATTGCCCTTCGTACAGTTCCTGCCCTGCGGGCGAGGCTGCGCGGGGCGGGACGCCCGTGTTACAATGAAGCCCGTCCAGTCGAGTTCGAGGATAGTTACAAAGACTCAGAAGAGACTCGGTCCATTGAGCAACGCACCAGATGTCAACCCACAATTTCCAGCCTACTCACTACCACACCACGATAGGCTCCCACGACCCAGTCCTGCGGATCAGCGACGGAGACACCGTGGTCACGGCCACCGTCGATGCCTTCGGCAAAGACGCCAGCAACACTGAGGTGACGACGCGTGGAAACCCGCAGACCGGCCCGTTCTACGTTGAGGGCGCTGAGCCGGGTGACACGCTGGTCGTGCAACTCGACCGTATCACCCCGAGCCGGGAAATTGGCTACACTGGCTCGGTTGTCGCGCCGAACGTGGTCGACCCGTGGTACGTGCGTGAACTGCCCGAACGCGAGTTGGCCGAGTGGCGAGTCGATAATGAGTGCGCCACGGCGACGCTCATCAAACCGGAGACCAAGCTCGGAAACCTGGTGATCCCGTTGTCGCCCATGCTCGGTTGCTTTGGGGTTGCCCCACCCCGCGGCCAGGCGATCTCGACTGCGACGTCGGCCGAACACGGCGGCAACATGGACTACCGCGGATTCGCAGCCGGCGTCACCGTCTATTTTCCAGTGTTTGCACCCGGCGCGCTACTCCACGTCGGCGACGGCCACGCGACCCAGGGCGACGGCGAGATCGTCGGCACCGGGATCGAGATTTCCATGGAGGTCCAATTCACCGTGCGGCTCATCAAGGGAAAGCAGATCCGTTGGCCTCGCGGCGAGGATGCGGAGCATATTTTCGCTGTTGGCAACGCCCGCCCGCTGGACCAAGCCGTGCAACATGCCACCACTGAGATGCTGCGCTGGCTCAAGGAGGATTATGGCCTCGATGCGACCAGTGCAAGCCTGCTCCTCGGGCAATGCGTGGAGTACGACCTGGGCAACATCTTCGACCCGGCGTACACGATGGTGTGCAAACTGCCTAAGGCGCTGCTTCGGTTTTCGCATTGACGGATCAACTACTTGGGCAAACGGCTGAAACAGCTAGCCAATGGATCTACACTGTCGGAAATGTCCCAAGGATCATGCCCAGGCACAAATCATGCCGCGAAAGAGAATGTTTTGACGCGCCGCGGCGGCTTGATTCTATGCGGGGAACTCCTCTGGAGGTTTTTCTGGTCTTCCTAAAGCTAGGCTTGACCGCTTTTGGCGGTCCAATTGCTCATTTGGCCTATTTTCAACGGGAACTGATCGCAAGGCGACAGTGGATCACCGAGAACGCTTACGGCGATCTGGTCGCGTTATGCCAGTTTCTGCCGGGGCCGGCAAGCAGCCAGGTCGCTTTTGCACTTGGCTATTTGCGTGCCGGGATTGGCGGAGCTTTCGCAGCGGCTGTCGCCTTTACCTCGCCCTCGGCGATTTTGATGATCGCGATCGCGTACGGTTTCCAGGCGGTTGGCGCACAGGCAGGATTTTTGCATGGACTGAGACTTGCCGCTGTCGCGGTAGTAGCACAGGCGGTGTGGACCATGGCCCGGAGGCTCTGCCCGGATCGAGAGCGTGTGACGCTCGCAATCGTTGCCGCCTGCTTCGTGATCGGGTCATCGATGCCCTGGCTTCAGCTCGTGGTGATTGCGAGCGGTGCATTATTGGGATGGGTGTTGTTTCGGGCAAAGACGGACTTGGGCGAAACTTTGCTTGAAGAAAAAGGTCTCCACGGCGGCTGGTTTGCCTGGGCCAATATCGCTTTGTTTTTCATACTGCTGGCAGGCCTGCCTTTGCTTTCCAGCGGATTTACGATGCACTGGCTACGGTTAGCAGACGCCTTTTATCGCTCCGGCGCGCTGGTCTTTGGCGGCGGCCACGTCATCCTGCCTTTATTGCAGTCCGAAACCGTGTATCGAGGTTGGCTGGATCAGAACGCATTTATGGCCGGCTATGGAGCTGCACAAGCTTTGCCAGGACCGTTGTTCACTTTTTCCGCCTATCTTGGGACAGTCATTGGACACAGCTGGCTGGCCGGATTGTGGTGCCTATTATGGATTTTCCTGCCTTCCTTTCTGTTGATTCTGGGTGCGTTGCCCTTCTGGAGTAAGCTCCGCCAAAACGCCCATGCACAGGCGGCATTGCGAGGAGCAAATGCAGCCGTCGTGGGTATCCTATTGGCAGCTCTTTATAATCCTGTTTGGATCGTCGCCGTGGATTCGTCTGCCTCCCTCGTAATTGCCCTGGCTGCGTTCGATCTGTTGCAATTCTGGAAATGGCCACCCTGGTTGATCGTTGTTCTGTCGGGAACTGCCGGTTTTCTTTTTCTCCGTCCATGAACGTAAAGCGCGGTCCTCTTTCTTTTTGACATGGGCGTCCCGCCCGTGATTTTCGCTGATTCACGGGCGGGCCGCCTATGTTACAATGTTCGGGCGCCGCACGCCGCGCGCATCCCACCGTTTTGAAAAAATAATGGGTGTTGTCCTGGGCGCAGTCGCTCGTTCGTCATATAGTTGAGCTGAAAAGAAGCTTCATCTGGCGGTGAACCAATACTAAAGGCAAATATGACTACGGAGACGTCAAGGTCCGAATACATGCTGTTATTTCGGGGCACGCATTGGGACAAGAGGCTGTCCCCTGAAGAGATTCAGAAGGTTATGAGTCAATGGACCTCCTGGTTCGATCGTTTGACTCAACAAGGAAAGATCAAATCGGCCCACCCGCTGTTGCCCGAGGGTCAGATCGTTTCTTGGAAGAGGGGGCAAACGGTTGCAGACGGTCCGTTCGCCGAATCGAAGGAGGCCATCGGCGGCTATTTCCTGTTACAGGCGAAGGACCACGACGAGGCCGTAGCAATTGCCAAAGAGTGCCCGACCCTGAAATATGGAGTGACTGTCGAAGTCCGACCTGTAGCCGAGCAGTGTGCACAGATGCAACGTGTAACCGAACAACTGGCACACGCGACGGTTTAAAACGCTTGAGCGAGTTTGCAGACAACGATCGTCCCGCTAGCGGGGAAATTTCCCGGCTGACAGAACACCTCTTTCGCCACGAGGCGGGAAAGCTGGTTTCCGTCCTGACGGGCATCTTTGGCATCGACCGTTTGCATCTGGCTGAGGACGTGGTCCAGGAAGCGCTCGTGCGGGCCTTGCAAACCTGGCCCTACTATGGGATTCCAAAAAATCCCGCGGCTTGGATCACGCAAGCGGCCAAGAATCTCGCGTTGGATTTGATTCGGCGAGAAAAGCTCTTCCGCGATAAGCAACCCGAAATCATCGCGTCGGTCGAGCAATGGTCGGCTGATTCTGCCGCCGGGGATTCGCCGTTATTCGACACCGAAATCAGGGACGGCCGTCTGCGGTTAATGTTTGCCTGTTGCCATCCGCTTCTTGCGCAAGAAGCACAAACAGCTCTGGCGCTTAAGACGCTCTGCGGTTTTGGCGCCGCCGAAATAGCTAAGGCATTCCTTACGACAGAAGCGGCCATCGCTAAGAGACTGACGCGAACCAGGCAAAAAATCCGCGAGCTGCGTATTCCCTTCGAGATTCCGTCCGGCGAGGAGTTTTCCGTCCGTCTGGACGGTGTGCTGCAGACTCTTTACCTGCTCTTCAACGAGGGTTACAAGGCGTCCAGCGGCGAGAGCCTGGTGAGAGCAGACCTCTGTTACGAGGCGATCCGCCTGGCCACATTGCTCGCCGAACATCCGGTGGCCAACCAACCGCGTACTCAAGCTCTGGTGGCCCTTATGTTGCTGAACGGCGCCCGGTTGCCCGCGCGAGTGGATCCGCAGGGAAACATTCTACGGCTCAAAGAACAGGATCGTTCGAATTGGAACCGAACTATGATCTCGCGCGGCATATTTCATCTGGGCCAGGCCGCCGCCGGAGATCAACTGAGCGAGTATCATCTTCAGGCAGGTATCGCGGCCTGCCATTGCACGGCCGACGACTATCGCTCCACCGATTGGCCAAGAATCTTGGCCCTCTATGACCAATGGATTGAGCTGAATGATTCTCCGGTGGTCGCCCTCAACCGTGCCGTGGCTCTCGCAAACGTGAACGGCCCTAATGCGGGCATTGAAGCCGTCAAGGCTATTCAGAACCGAGCAGAGTTAGGTTCGTATTACCTGCTGTATGCGGTCCTTGGCGAGTTCGAGGCTCAGCTCCATAACCTTCAGGTCGCCGCTGACCATCTCCGGAAGGCGCTTCAACTAACCGAGGTTAAATCAGAACGATCGTTTCTCTCGAAAAGGCTTCGCGAGCTGGCTAGCACCGAAGGCGCGACATCAAAGAAGCCTGCATTGCTCAGAAATCTCTAAAGATTTGGGAGCGATACAGGCTAGGCAGCACTAGTCCCGCCGCGACTTGGTGTCTATTTCGACAAAGGCGTTCAAATCAGGATCTAAATGTTCCGCAAAGCCAAGCTCGCTTTCGGAATCAAATGTGACTTTGACCGGCAGGTTTTGAGGCGGGTCAATCAACGCGAACAGCGAGAGCAGCAGAGCGATTCGACGGGAGCTGCCATTCTCCACAGAAGCTACACTCACGACTTCGCCCCGGAACGTATGTTCCTTAATGGTCTCGATTCTGATCTTGACCCTTTGACCGGGCTTAATGTGTTTCAGCTGGTTTGCATTGAAATTCGCAACCACCCATGGATCGTCTCCTATCAACTTCAAAAACGGTTCTCCGGCCGTTAAGCGTCGCGCGAAATTGGGTTTGTCAAAAACCACGTGTCCGTTCGCTGGAGCAAAGATCTTCGTATACAAAAGCTGGGTCTCGGCATGCTGCATTTGCGTCTCAGCATTGTGCAGTTTCGTTAAACAGGCGTTTCTGAGCGTCTGAGCTTGTCGAATCAGATCATTGGCGCCCGCGAACGTCGTTTTGGCTGCGTCATAATAACCAAGGGCGACATCGTACGCTTTTTTGGTTCTCTCGAAGAGCAGAGGGGAGACACCTTTTTTGTTTCGGATCTTTGAGATGTACTGATAATCGCTCGTCGCTTCAGCCAACTCCTTCTCGCAACGCCTCATTCTCGAGGTGGCTTTCTCGAGTTCTGCTTGAGCCTTCGACCGCCGTATCTCGAGTTCCGGCAACCTAGTTCGTTCCTGAGCCAAGTCGACGCGCCCAGCGGACAACTTCCCCTCCAGATCTTTTTTATCCATCTCCGCTAACAGGTCGCCCGCCTTCACATATTGACGATTCGAGACAAATACCCCTCCGATCGTCCCGTCAATCTTACTGCTAACGGGATAGGTATAGGCCTCCACGACTGCCTTGTCGGTCGTCAGCGTTTCTTGCCCAATCAGATAATAAAAAATTCGCGCTACAATACTGACGCAGATAATGCCGGCGCTAATTAGAACCAGCCATTTACCGGCGGCATAGGTCCATGAAGCGTGGCGACGATTTCGAGTTCGAGGCCGTGAGCGGAATTTATCGCCAGGGGAAGATTTAGCCGGCGCCTTGGCGGACCGCTCAAGGTGACCGTTGTCCCTACCACGAAACCTGAGAATCGAAAACATACCCCACCCTCGTAGGGACATACCTTCGACCCGAATCGAGATATTTTCGAGGCGAATCGATTAAACCGCTCCGGTAGGGTCGCGCTCCCGCCGCGACCGGCGCGCACCCGCACCCACAGCCGCTAGGAACGCGCACACCCGGACGCTCGGGAGCGCGTCCGTACCTCGCAACGCCGAATACATCCACGGAATTGCTCGGACAGACGGTCGAAACGGCCTTCATAGACCATGTCGTAAAGTGGCAGCTTC
Organism: Verrucomicrobiota bacterium; assembly: GCA_019236035.1. Lineage (GTDB taxonomy): Bacteria > Verrucomicrobiota > Verrucomicrobiia > Chthoniobacterales > JAFAMB01 > JAFAMB01. The sequence goes on from JAFAJU010000087.1 coordinate 6,672, forward strand.
TCTGGAAAGAGTGTCGCCGCCTGAACACGCAGATGCAGCCGCTCGATCTGGATCTCCTGGTCGGAGCAATCACTCGAAACAATCAAGACGCAAAGCCGGTCGACGCGGCGCTGAAAGTTCCGATAGGCTTCGTCGCTGAGCTCCATAATCGCGGTGGCGTTGAATACGTTTCTGGATGGTAGCCGTATATTCGCCATTGTGCTAGCCCGCAAAAATCACGCGCTGGGAGACGGCACGTCCGCATCACGACGTAGGCGAACCGTCTCGGTTTGCTCGGTTCTGAAGAGTGCAAAGCGGGACGCCGACTTTGTGCCACCGGGCGGGCTCAAAGCTCTTTGAGCTGATCTTCGATCTCCGCTCGTCGCCCTTCCAGGAAGGGTGGCAGTGCCAAGCGCTGTCCGAGCTCAGAAAGACTCTCATCGACTGCGAATCCAGGGCCGTCGGTCGCGAGTTCGAAGAGGATTTGATTTGGTTCGCGGAAGTACAGGCTCCTGAAATAATAGCGATCAATTTCGCCGCTGTGCGGTATATGGAAATCTCGCAAGCGGCGCGCCCAGGCATGATGAGTTTCTTGATCGGCAACCCGAAACGCAACATGGTGAACACCCCCAGCCCCGGGACGACATGGCGCGAGATCCGGGCGAACACGAACGTGCAATTCTGCCCCGGGACCGCCGGCGGCGACTTCGTACACGTGCATATTGAATCGCGTGTCAGCCGGATCGGGGTACCTTCGGGTCAGTCGCATCCCTAGAACCTCCGTAAGAAGTTGAGCCGTCAAATCTAATTCCGGAATGGCGAGAGTAACGGATCCCAGCCCTCTGACCTGGTATTCTGGCGGGACCGGGCTCCCCGGCCACGGAGACGACTCTCCCGCGTTTCCATCATCGACCAGACTCAGCTGCTGACCCTCGTTATCCTCGAATTCCATGATCGCGCGCCCGTCATGTTGCTGAATTTCCGACCGTGTAACTTTCAGTTGATCGAAACGCGCGGCCCACCAACGCAAAGATTCCACTCCACCGACTCGCAGAGCGGTGCGACTGACGCTGTTGTTCCCGTGGCGTTGCCGAGGCGTATGAGCCCAATCGAAAAAAGTGAGGTCACTGCCGGGCGACCCCTTCGCGTCGGCGTAGAACAAATGATAAGCTCTGACGTCATCCTGATTGACGGTCTTTTTGACGAGCCGCATGCCGAGAACGTTCGTGTAAAACCGATAGTTGTCGTGCGCATTAGCCGTCACCGCCGTGACGTGATGGATTCCAAGTAACTCGGGTATCATAGAGATTCGCCTACGAAACTGAGAGTACACCGTTCACTATTCTGACTTTGCTTCCGTGGCAAACCGAGGCGGTGGAGGCGCCGGCGCCGGATCATCGCTGTTCAGTATTCACAATGAGGCTCGCATAGGATGGTGATGTCGCCGCAGGGACGCGCTCCTGCGGCCCAAAGCGCGTCCCTATTGCAGCCTCCGTTCAATCACAATCGTCACGTATTTGTTTCATATTCGGACTTGACTTTTGGCCATGTCCGTCTGCTGTCGTCCACAACTCCGAGCGCATCCTGCGTTGGAGCTTTTATAAAGGAAATAATTTCACATTCATATAGCCTTTTTTTGCTGTGCCCTGCAGAATTGGGGGTGTTCGCGAGGCACTAATTGGTTGAACAAGAAGGCTCGCTCTTCGTGTTGACCTACGAAACCAAAGCTTCTAACTACATTTAACCAACCTCAGAGTTAAGCATGAAAAAGTTCCCATACTCGTTGACCGTGGCGCTTGTTGCCGCGGTGGTCCTAGTCGCTACGCCAAAGGTAGCGCCTGCGGCTGGCCAACAATGGCCGGAGTCCGCGAATACCGGCCTTGAAAAAGATCAAATGCTCTTGGCCCAGGCTGAGACATCGGCGCATAAGAGGACCAAGAAACCTTTAGTTAACGTCGATGAGCATGGCGTCATTCTAAAAGGATATGATGCGGTCGCTTACTTCAAACAAAGCAAGGCCGTCAAAGGTGATCCGAAGTATGCGAGCAGTTACGAAGGCGCCACTTACTACTTTGCCTCAGCACAGGATAAGTCTGAGTTCGACAAGGCTCCCGCCAAATACGCACCTCAATACGGAGGTTTTTGTGCTAACTCTATGAGGAAACGTAGAATTGGCGACATCGATCCTAATGCGTTTTTCATTTATAAAGGGAAGCTTTACGTGTGCACAAATGACACGGGGTTGAAAGAGTTCAAAGCGAAACCCGATGAAAACATTGACGCAGCTGACAAAAACTGGGAATTTTATAAGGTACCGTCAAATCCCGGGTTCAGACGGTATCTCGGAGGCTGAGCTG
>JAFAJU010000220.1 GCA_019236035.1 Verrucomicrobiota bacterium
ATGCCCCGAGTCAGTTTCACCAGGCGGGACTTGCCCGAAGTCAACAGCGCGAACAGATAGCCAAGGATCATCAGGATCGGCGTGAGATAGAGCGTATATTCGAAAGTAAAAAAAAGAGCGCTCCAGAATATCGGATCTTGATACGCAGCTTAGCCCCAGATCGATTTCGGGCACAACCTGAGTGGCCGGTAGAAAATCCGAACAATTCCGACCATTTGGGGAAGGAGGCGTGCCATCATTAGCCCTTCGTCTGACAACGAGAATTCCGAACACGGACGTTGCTCTGTGGTATCAATATTAGTATGAGCACCCACGATTCCAACGCCACCATGGCGGTGTACCTCGACCTGGAGAACATCGCTCTCGGAGTCCGTGACGCCCATTACCCTGCCTTCGACGTCCAGATGGTAGTGGAGCGTCTCCTGCTCAAAGGACAGATTGTGGTCAAAAAGGCCTACTGCGACTTTGAACGTTACAAGGAGTTCAAGCGGAGTCTGCACGAAGCGGCTTTCGAACTCATCGAAATCCCCCACGTGCGTCAGTCAGGTAAAAACTCCGCGGATATCCGCTTGGTTGTGGATGCGCTCGATCTTTGCTATACGAAAGGTCATGTGGATACTTTCGTCATCGTCAGCGGCGACTCCGATTTTTCGCCGCTGGTGAGCAAGCTGCGTGAAAACGCCAAAACGGTCATCGGAGTGGGGGTCAAGAACTCCAGTTCTGACTTGTTCATCAACAACTGCGACCAGTTCCTTTATTATGACGACATGGTGCGCGGCCACCCGAAGGCACGGAAACGAAGCGCGCCAAGCACCTCCAAGATTGCCGTGGAAGAAACCCCGGGCCCCGATGTCGCTAAGGCGTTTGATCTGGTCGTGGAGACGCTGGAAGCCATCACCGAGGAACGGGAAGAGGACGAGAGCATCTGGGGTTCCATGATCAAGCAAGCCATCAAACGCCGGAACCCCGGATTCAACGAGCGCGCCTACGGGTTCCGCTCGTTTAACGACCTGCTTTTGGAAGGACAAAAGCGCGGCCTACTGAAATTGGCCGCCGACGAGAAGTCGGGCGGCTACACGGTCAGAGCGGCGGAGTAGCCCTCATCGCTCTGTGCGGCGTAGCTGCCAAAAATCGTGCTCGTGCTTGTGCTTGTGCTTGTGCTCGTAATCGAGAATTCTGTATATCACGCGGTCAAAGTGATGGAACAGAATGATTGCCGAAGGATCGGGCTCTCTTTTCGGTGCCGAGTCTCTCGGATCGAGCACGAGCACGATTCCCTAACTACGGCCTTTATTGAGCGGGCGCCTCGATAGGCTTCGAGCTCTCTCCTTTCGTGGCGGCGCGCTTTAGCAAGGTAAACAGGTCGCTGTCCGTGGAGAGCACCAGGGTGGAGTCTTTCGTGAAAATCTTGTGATAAGTCTCCAGGGTCTTGAGGAAAGCATAAAACTCCGCAGCCTGCGGATTTTGCGTATAGGCCCGAGCATAAATCTCCGTGGCCTTGGCGTCAGCCTCACCGCGGATCTGCTGCACTTGGCGGTAAGCGTTGGACTGAATTTCGTTGAGGTCCCGCTGGCGCTGGCCCGCTATGCGGGCGGATTCACCATCGCCCTCCGAACGAAAGCGCTGCGCAATTTGTAGCCGCTCGCTGATCATGCGCTGGTAAATGCGATCAAGGACTTCGGGGTTGTAGTTGACCCGCTTGATCCGAAAATCGAGCACCGCGATGCCGAAACCCGCCAGTTTCTGTGCGGCAGCGGCTTTGATTTCCTCTTCGATTTTCCGCCGGCCGAATTCGATGGATGGGAGGACGCCGATCGTGCCGGGGCCCGCGGGACCACCTTTCAGAGTCTCGTCGCGCAACGGCTGGCGGTTCTTGTCGGTGCGCACGATTTCAATGAGGTCGTGCTTGGCAATCGAATTGCGAGTTTCGCTCCCGAAAATGTCTTCGAGGCGCGACTGAGCGCTGCGCTCATCGTGTAAGCGCACGAAATAAGTTTTCGGATCTTCGATGCGCCAGCGTGCGAATGTGTCGACGTGGATGTAGGTCTTGTCCCTTGTGGGGATGGCAACCGGAGCGCCATCCCATTCCAGAAAGCGCTTGTCGAGACTGTTCACACTCTGCGCAAATGGCACCTTGAAATGCAGACCCGGCTCGGTGATCGCGTCTCCGACCGGCTGTCCAAACTGCGTAATGATCACCTGCTCAGTCTGGTCGATCGTATAGAACGCGCCGGTAACAATCAGGAGCAGCACTACGGCCACCACAATCGCCGCCGCAGCCAGGGGATAATTCTTGTTCATTGTTGTTGCCGGCCCTCCGCCGGTTTGGTCGAAAGGGGCAGGATCGGAAGCAGTTGCCGCAGGGACTCGTCAACGATGATTTTCTGTCCGGTTTCAGGCAGGATCTCGCTCATCGTTTCAAGGTAAAGGCGGGTCCGGGTGATCTCGGGCGCCTTGACATATTGTTGCAACACGGCGCTGAACGCCGCGACGTCGCCCTCGGCCTCATTGACTCGCTTGAATCGATAGCCCTCGGCCGCGCGTATGGTCTGGTCGGCTTCACCTTTGGCCTTTGGTACGACCTTGTTATATTCACCATTGGCGATATTGATCGCGTTTTCGCGGTCCTGTTGTGCCTTGTTCACCTCGTTGAACGATGCCTGCACCTGGCTGGGCGGGTTCACGTTTTTCAACTGCACCTGATCCACACGGATGCCAAGCTGGTATCGCTTGGACGATTCCTGCATCCGGGCAAGCGCTTCGGTCTCAATGTCCTGCCGGCCTATGGTAATCAATTCGTCCACGGTCCGATCGCCAACCACCTCGCGCATCGCGGCCTCGGACAAATCGCGCAGGGTTTCCCCCGGGTTGCGCACATCAAAAAGATATTGCCTCGGATCCTCAATGCGATACTGGACGACCCACTCGACCAGCGCCGCATTCAGGTCACCGGTGACCATGGACTTTTCCTCATCCGGATTCTCGCCCACCTGAATCGGATTCGTCAGGTAGCCTGATGTGCCAAAACCGAACTCGAGTTTCAGCTGCCGGCGCGTCGGTAGCACGGTCACCGCATCGATACCGAAGGGCAGCTTAAAATGCAGCCCTGGCTCGACCGTCTTTAGAAACTTCCCAAAACGTAGCACCACCGCTTCCGACTCAGCTCCGACTGTGTAGTAGGAGGTCAAGAGCACCCCGATAAGCAGGAGCACAATGGCGATCGCGCCAATTCGCCCGACCGAGGGAAGGTTAACTTTGATGACACGCGGCATGCAGCAACTCCAAGAGTAA